>CAJURI010000004.1 GCA_910588795.1 uncultured Duncaniella sp.
TTTAACACTTTATCCTCTCGATTGTAACAAATGCACCGGGAATTCGGCTTGACCCCTTTTTCATGTCCTGAAATTAGATTGGTTTAATGATTATATTGTATATTCAACACTCTTTTGTTCTAAAAATTTATCCGCCAAATGTAGCAATTATTTTCACCAAACCACTATCCGTTAAATCTTTTTAACCAAACTATGCAGTCCAACCTGAAGTCATAAAAAATACATAATCCGCGATCGAGCTATACCTTTACCGGTATGCCTGACCGCGGACTATGCATTTTTATGTTTAATTCAAATTATGGATCTTTGTCTTGATTTGATCCATAGCCTTATGGCCATGAATCAAATGGCATGTACTTACCACATCACATTATTGTGTCCGTACATAAGGATTGCCGCTTCACGATAAGCATCGCGTACACGGCGACATACGTTGCTTAGTTTCATTGTCTTGGAAAATTTAAGAGGAACCCCAGGATAGGGTTATCCTCAGGTTAGCAGGATGGACCTGACATCCCTACAAAAAGTTAGTTGATAACAGTGCAGCTTTCTCAGGCCTCACGACCCTTTAAATTGTTTGCGTGATGGATGCTGCAATCGCCGGTGATGCGGAAGCTCTCTGATTCGGCTATCCGGTGAAGGACATTCTTCACATCGGCTCTAAAAGATTTAAATGATACAGTCATAAGCAGATATTTTAATGGGTTATTACTTATGTGATTCAATTTAAAAACGCACAAAAGTACATAAAAGTTTTATAACATAACTAAGAAATTATGTTATAAAACATATTTCACCCCTTAATCTGCGACGTTTATGACAATTATTGTTCTAAATCACTTTATAATCTCAGGAAATCCAGAGGTTACAAGCATCGTATCGGCTGTGACAAGCATACCGGCCACACCCGGTACAAACTCCAGCATTCTGAATGCGGCATCGGATGTCTGGGCCATACACGAAGTGGCATAGGCGTCGGCAAGCATGCAGGAAGGAGCCACAACGGTAGCCGACAGAAGATCAGTCACTGCAGGACGCCCGTCTGCCGTACTTATGGTATGCCATGTGCGGCCGCTGCCTGTGTCGCGATAATTCCTGTAGTTGCCTGATGTGGCGACCCCACACCCAGTCAAAGCCACCACTGCCATGCGCTCATGCACCACGGCGGTGTCACAATAGACAGGCGCATCCACCATCACCCTCCATTCCTTTCCACGCGGAGACATGCCTGACAAGGCTATCTCTCCACCTATCTCCACCATATAGTCCTCGCATCCGTTGCGTCTGAGCATCTCACCCACAAGATCACACCCGTACCCTTTGGTTATGGCTGAGAAATTGAACTCTGTCGCTGGATGCTTCTTACGGATATATCCGTCGGGAGTTATGCCGCAATCCCTGATTCCGACAAGCATCATCAGCGAATCCACAGCCTGTTGCGTAGGCTCCACACCCGCTGAACGGTAACCATAGCCCCAAAGGTTCACAAGCGGGGCGACAGTCGGATCAAAAGCCCCGCCGCTCATGAGATTGACCTCCTGCGACACGATGAATATGCGGCTCAGAAGGGAGTCAACCCTTACAGAATCTCCACGGTTGACAGCCGACACAAGGGAACTGCTGTCAAACGGACTAAGCGACCGCTCGACCTGTCTCATGACCCACAGAATGGAATCCTGCATGTCACGGTCAGACCGGTAAGTGACATGGTAGGTAGTGTTCCACACACCGCCCTCCACTGACCTGTAGCGCACGGAGTCACTGCAGCCGGCTGCCAACTGCGCAATCGCAGCAACAGAAACTATATATAATATATGTATAATCTTCATGAAAAAGTGCTTTAACACAGCAAAATTAGCGAAAATTTTCCAAAAGAATTGTATATTTGCAGAAACCTATTCCCGCATGCATTGTTAGAAACTAATGTAATACACCCAATAACATTATAAAATGGCCAAAGCATATATTTTTCTCGCTGACGGCTTTGAAGAGATCGAAGCCATCACACCTGTCGACCTGATGAGACGCGCCGGCATCACAGTCACCACCGTGTCCATAACCCCGCTTAAGGAAGTGACCGGAGCCAACGGAGTCACCGTAGTAGCCGACACCATGATCACTGACATCGACCCGACAGACGCCGATCTGCTCGTCTGCCCCGGAGGAATGCCCGGAGCCGCCAATCTCGCAGCATGCACAGAACTGAGTGAGATGCTCAGAAAACAGCACTCCACCGGACGCTACGTGGCCGCCATCTGTGCCGCGCCTGCTGTAACCCTCGCGCCGCTCGGAATACTCTCGGGCAAAAAAGCCACATGCTACCCCGGTCTGGAAAAGACACTCGCTCAAGCCGGAGCAACCCATATATCCGAACGTGTGGTCAGGGACGGCAATGTGATCACATCCAACGGACCATCCTCGGCCATACCGTTCAGCATTGCTCTCATAGAGGCTCTCTGTGGATCAGCTGCCGCAGGCAATGTAGCTTCAGGCATACTCCTTTAGCAATAGCTTCACCACGAATGCCGGAGAAGGCCAAACTTTAAGGGTGGCATCAGCGTTATACATTGGCAAGCAAAACATTTGTTTTTAAACAAACCTTTAATACTGATGTATATGAGCGAATTCAAAGATATCATCAACAGCGACCGTCCCACACTCGTCGATTTCTTCGCCACATGGTGCGGGCCGTGCAAAATGCAGGGACCTGTGCTCGAACAGCTTAAGCATCGCACAGGCGATGACGCCAACATAATAAAAATCGATGTTGACCGCAACCCTGAACTGTCGGCCGAATATCAGATACGGAGCGTCCCCACCCTGATAATATTCAAGAACGGCGCGCCTCTATGGCGTGCGTCAGGGCTTCAACAGCTTGAAGTACTCGAAGACAAGATACGATCTTATATGTGACTCAAACGCTTCCCGGTCTTTTGCCGGGAAGTTTTTTTGCATAACTCCACCGGAATTTCTACTTTTGCATGATTAAATCCTAAATATCATGTCTGAACAGCTTGAAATATCCGAGGTATACCACGCAGCCCAGGTGCTTCGTGATGTAGCACGTCATCCACGCCTTATAGGAGTCACCCGTCTCAACCCCGAGTCACAGGTCTACCTGAAACCAGAGAACCTGCAGCATACGGGAGCATTCAAACTCCGTGGTGCCTATTACAAGATATCACAGCTATCACCCGAGGAACGTGCCAAGGGTGTGATAGCATGCTCGGCCGGCAACCACGCCCAGGGAGTAGCTCTCGCCGCCACACACAACGGCATAAAATCGCTCATATGTCTTCCTGCCGGCGCACCCATTTCCAAAATCGAGGCCACCAAGCGTCTCGGAGCCGAAGTGTGCCTCGTGCCCGGAGTGTATGACGACGCCTACCAGAAAGCCATCGAGCTCCAGAAAGAGCACGGCTACACATTCATACATCCCTTCGATGACCTCAAAGTGATAGCCGGACAAGGCACCATAGCCCTCGAAATCCTTGAGGAGATGCCCGATGTAGAGGCTGTGATAGTGCCCATCGGCGGAGGCGGCCTCATAGCAGGCATGGCATTCACCCTCAAGCAGCTCAAACCCGACGTGAAAGTGTATGGAGTGCAGGCCGAAGGCGCACCCTCCATGTACGAATCCATCAAGGACGGCAAGCGCGAACACCTCAACTCAGTGTCCACTATAGCCGACGGTATAGCCGTGAAAGAGCCGGGTGTAAACACATTCGACTTCTGTGCGAAATATGTCGACGAGATAGTCACTGTGAGCGAGGACGAGATCGCCGCCGCCATACTCGCTCTCATAGAGCAGCAGAAACTCGTGGCCGAGGGTGCCGGAGCAGTAGCCGTAGCTGCCGCCATGTTCGACAAAGTGCCCATCAAGGGTAAGAAGACTGTATGCGTAGTGTCGGGAGGCAACATCGATGTCACGATACTCAACCGTGTGATAACACGCGGCCTCGTAAAGAGCGGACGCAACTTCACCCTCAAGCTCGATGTAGGCGACAAGCCCGGACAGCTCTCGGAGATATGCAGCATACTCGGCTCCAATGGAGCAAACATAATATCCGTGACCCACGAACGCAACTCCAATGCCACATCCATCAACGGATGCATCCTGCGCATCGAGGTCGAAACCCGCAACCACGACCACATCGCACAGCTCAAGAAAGCTCTCACCGATGCCGGCCACCACGTGGTGCATTGACACTGACAATGAAAAGATTCCCCATACTCATATCCCTCACCGCCTTACTCGCGGCGGTGGGGGCAACTTCCTGCAAGACCACAGAGGAGAACTACCGCAAGGCCTACGAGACAGCTGTGGCACAGCGGCAGGAAGCCACCGGCATAGACTCAACGATATACGGGCGCATACGCAACAGCGCAAACACATCGACCCTGCTTGTTGATGGCGAGGAGCTGCCCATGCGCTCCGAATACATAGGATATGATGCCAAGGGGGGCTCTTCGCGCGACAACGTTAAAAAGTACAATATAGTGGCAGGGCAGTTCAGGCAGATATTCAATGCCAAGCAGATGCGCCAAAGGCTGATGGACGCCGGATACGACAGCGCAATGGTGGTGCACACACGCGAACCGCTCTACTACGTGATCACCCAAAGCGTCTCAACCCCCCAAGAAGCACTCAAGGCATGGCGCAAAGTCAACTCCGACAAAGGCATCGTGCTGAAATCGCCGCTGCCATTCATATTAATGCCTGCCCATTTCCGCAAATGACAGTTGTATTATCAGCGGAAAATAGCTAACTTTGCAGAAACTTGACCATGAACAAAGACTACGTCACACACTCCGGAACCATAACCAGCGTCAACGACGGCTCCATCACTCTGCGCACAGAGGATGCATGCCGGTGCGACGGATGTGCCGTAGCCTCCCTGTGCAACAAGGATTCCTCATCAGAGCATGAAAGCATTACCGTGAGCACCCCTGACGCCAGACTTTACAGTGTTGGAGAACATGTCGAGGTCACAGCATCGTCAGGCTCCACACTGCGCGCGTCATGGTGGGCACTTATGCTGCCCACCCTCCTGTTCATAGGTGTCATCCTTGCGGTGAGGCTCATATGGAGCGACAGCGGTCTGTGGTCGCTGGCCGCCGGATTCACCGTTCTCGCCATCTACGACCTCATCCTCTACCTCTTCCGCAAAAGGCTGGCACAAAACATCACATGGAAGGTTAGGCGGACATAAGCCCCACCTTTCAGAGATACGCCCTACAAAAATTCGACATCTGAAACAAACTATTTTCATCACATACCATGAATGTAATCATACTATCCATCATCGTCCTCGGCATCATAGGGATCGTGGGTGCGGCAGTGCTTTACGTCGTAGCCCGTAAGTTCCACGTGCAGGAGGACCCGCGTATCGACCAGGTAGAAGCACTCCTCCCCGGAGCCAACTGCGGAGGATGCGGACGCAGCGGGTGTCGCGACTTTGCCGCTGCATGTGTAAACGCCGACACACTTGACGGCCTGACATGCCCATCGTCAGGAACCGAAATAATGAAAAAGATCGGTGAGATCGTAGGTCTCGCCCCCGTAGCGGCCAAGCCCAAAATAGCAGTCATCAAATGTAACGGCACATGCGATCTGCGCCCGGCGCACGCACGCTTCGAGGGAGCACCATCCTGCGCCGTGCTCGCATCGCTCGGCACAGGCCAGTCAGCATGTCCCAACGGATGCCTCGGATGCGGCGACTGTGTGGAGGCATGCCCGTGGGGAGCCATGAGAATGAACCTCGAGACAGGGCTGCCCGAAATCATCGAGGACAAATGTGTGGGATGCGGAGTCTGCGTAAAGGCTTGTCCGCGTGCCATAATAGAGCTCCGCGCCAAAGGACCTCGCGGCATGCGCGTGTATGTAGCCTGCTCCAATAAAGAGAAAGGCGCACTTGCAATGAAGGAATGCAAGGTGGCTTGCATCGGATGCGGAAAATGCGCTAAGAATTGTCCCCACGAGGCCATCACCGTAACTTCCAATCTTGCATATATCGACTACGAGAAATGCAAGCTATGCAAGAAATGCGTAGATGTATGCCCCACCCACGCCATCCATGCCGTGAATTTCCCGGTAAAGAAAGTCGAGCCGGCGCAAGCCGCCCCCGAAGCAAAGGCATAACAGTCTCACCTCCCATACATGATATCCAATATGAAACTCCATACATTCAAGACCGGCGGCGTACATCCCGCCGAAAACAAAATAGCCGCCGGCAAGCCAATAGAGACCATGCCACTTCCCGCTGAAGTGGTGCTCCCGGTGTCACAGCACATAGGCGCGCCGGCCAAACCTATAGTCCAGAAAGGCGACCATGTGAAACGCGGCGACCGCGTGGCCGAGGCCGGAGGATTCGTCTCAGCCCATATCCACACCCCCATCTCCGGAACCGTGGTAAAGATCGACACAGCGCGCACCCCTCAGGGAATGCCGGTCGAGGCCATATACATAAAGAGCGACGAGTCTGACCGCCAGGCCGATGCCGCGGCCATGGCCGACAATACGCCCAAACGCACCGATACAGAGATAGCCGCACTCGGAGCAAAAGAGATCATCGACATGATCAAGGATGCCGGCATAGTGGGTCTCGGAGGAGCAACTTTCCCCACCCACGTCAAACTCATGCCGCCTCCGGGATCCAAAGCCGAGGTTGTGATCATCAATGCAGCCGAATGTGAGCCCTGCCTGTCATGCGATGACATGCTTATGCGTGAGAATGCCGCAGAAATAGTCAAGGGCGTGCAGCTCCTCGTCAAGGCCGCAGGAGTGGACCGAGGAATCATTGCCATAGAGAACAACAAGCCTGAAGCCATAGCGGCTCTTACAGCCGCATGCGCCACAGCCCCCGGCATAGAGGTCATGACCATGCAGGTCAAGTACCCCCAGGGGGGTGAGAAACAGCTTATCGAAGCTGTAATAGGCAAGGAAGTGCCGTCAGGCGCACTGCCCATAGCCACCGGTGCCATAGTGCAGAACGTGGCTACGGCATATGCCGTGTATCGCGCCGTATACCACAACGAACCTATTCTCGACCGAGTGCTCACACTCCACAACGGGACAGAGGGAAAGAACCTGCGTGTGTCACTCGGCACCATGCTGTCAACACTCGTGGATGGCGATGACTATGAGAAGATAATCATAGGCGGCCCCATGATGGGACGCACGGCATCCACTCTTGACACTCCGATGATCAAAGGGACTTCGGGCATACTTCTCGACAAACGCTATGCACACCGCCGTCCCGCAGAGGCATGCATCAAGTGCGGAGCATGCGTGAACGCATGCCCGATGGGACTGGAGCCATTCCTCATCAGCACACTGTCACGTCTGAAACAGTGGGATGAAGCTGAACAGGAGAAAATAGCCAACTGCATAGAATGCGGATCGTGCAGCTATATCTGCCCTGCATCACGCCCGCTTCTCGACTACATCCGCGTAGGAAAAGCCAAAGTCATGGCCGCCATGCGCGCACGTGCAGCAGCTGCCAAATCATAGGCGCGACAGTCCGGAAGGACAACCCAAAATCAGCAATCGAAATACAATAATGACCGTGGGATGGCAACAGGTTATGCCGCATGCCTCCCGCGGTCATTATGTTTTTTTTGCATAAAATGCCTCCGATCAACATTTACGGCACATATTTTCCATTCAAATCCTTCGATTATCCGATAAATTAAATTAACTTTGCCAAAACAAGTAACTACACATTTAAAATCTAAGCCACATGTCATTCTGGAAAGGTGTGAAGAACGCGTTCGGGTTCGGCGGTAGTGAAAGCGAGGAGGATATCGAGGAATACGATTCATCACTCCCGACATACGCCGCACAGTCAAACCATTCCGATCACGAACCGACACATCACCAACCCGACACCGTTCCGCAGGCACAGCCCCAGCCCGATGCCCTTGCATCCACGGCTGCAACAGAACAGAAAAACACAGAGCCAACACCAAAGGACGCCGACGATTCACTCCCCGGCGATCTGTTTGACGCACTTATCGAACAATTCAACGCCACACAGCCGGAATTCGTCAGAAACTGTCTGTCAACAGAAGCGCAACGGCAATACATCTACAACTCAATTTCAGAAAAGTTGCGCGCACGCATACAGAAAGCCACATCGCCTGACAATGAACCGGCAGACCACAACGAACTGACCGAGACCGACAGGCTCAGACGCCGCATAGCCAACCTTGAATCCGAGACAAAAAACACCGAGACACTCCGCCAGGAGAACCGGAATCTGCAGTTAAGCATCAAACGCCAGAAAAGGGCACTGCTCGACCGCATAAACGATCTTGAGGCACAGGCGGCAAAAAACTACGCCGAGAGGGAAAAATTCTTCTCCGACAAGCGCAATCCCGCTGACGCCGCACTCATTGACTCGACCAACGCTCGGGTAAAAGAGCTCGAAGAGATCCTCGCAAAACGTGACGAAGAGACAGCAAAGCTCAACGAGGCACTCGCGACGCGCGACAATGAGATCGCAAAACGCGACGAGGAGATAGCGGCACGCGCAGCCGACATCGAACAGATGATGATGAAGATCAAGATCGGAGACCAGATGATCAACGATCTCCGCAACCAGTCGGCCGCCGCTCGCAACGAATATGAGGACACATGCAACCAACAGCAGTTAGCCCTCGAGCAGATACAGCATCAGGTGGAAGCCTTCGAGCAGATAAAAGCCAAATATGAAGCACGCATAGCCGAGCTCAAAGACTCCCTAAAGCAAGAGAAGTCACGCAACCTCGACGAGCAGATAGCCCGCCTCAACGAGGAGAACACATCACTGCGCCACACCATAGAGAACAATCTCTACAACCAGGCCAGCAACGAGATGCGCCTGCGCAACGAAATCAAGCAGCTGAAAAAAGAACTTGAAAAGGCCGCTGCGGTCACCATATCGGCATCGCCTCAGGAAACATCCTACGGCAGTTCCGCGGAAGCTTCGCCCGCCTCATACCTGTCAGCCACCGCAACCGACGAGGAGGCTCAGTCAGCACAGAAACAGCCGGCACGCCGGCGCGGACGCCCCAAAAAGGCCAAGCTGGACGAGGATCTTGACAACACCGACTGGTTCTCGCAAGGGGGAACCAAGGACGACCCCGATTTCGGTTATCACGAACCTCCGCGACGCCCATCCAACGACAACGCCGCACAGCTGTCGCTCTTCTGAAAACATCCGAACCGAAAACAAAAACACCTACCATATATATATCATCATTATATATCATCATTCAACAACAAGCCAAATGACCCGTCACCTCATAACACTTGCAGCGGCGAGCATCATTACACTTACGGCCACTGCAGCCCCCAAGGCAGTAAACATAAGTAATTTTGCCGATATGGCACCATACGTCTACCCCAACAACGGCAGCAAATCGGTAGACAAGCCTTACTTCATGCCTGACGGACAGTCCTATCTGCAACTCTCCGACGATTCAAAGCGCGTAGTGCGCCATGACATCCGCAACGGAAACGAGATGGAGACCGTTATGGACGCAGACAACACACGCCAGACCAACATACAGAAGATAGAGAGCTTCCAGCTCAGCCCCGACGGCTCCAAACTGCTGCTCGCAACCGGGACAGAACCTATATACCGCCGCTCCACACGGGCAACCTTCTATGTGTACGAGATACGCACACGCATACTTACACCCCTGTCAGAAGAACATCCGGTGCAGCGGTGCCCTGTATTCTCGCCCGACGGCAGAATGGTGGCGTTTGTCGCACCCGACAACAACATATACCTCAAGAAACTCGACTACGGCACCGAAGTGCCTGTGACCACCGACGGGGCCATCGACCGAATAATCAACGGAGTCCCTGACTGGGTGTACGAAGAAGAGTTCTCAGCCACATGCTCCATGGCATGGTCGCCCGACTGCCTGACACTGTGCTATCTCAAATACAACGAGACCGAAGTGCCGGCCTACTCCTTCCCTCTCTATGAGGGCGCATGCAATCCCATGAAGCAGTATGCACTCTATCCGGGACAGTTCACCTACAAATATCCCGTGGCAGGAGAGCCCAACTCCATAGTGACACTGCACAGCTACGACATAGACAACCGCAAGACCAAGGATCTGCCACTCCCGGGCTCAGATATCGAATACATACCACGCATCAGCTATGCGCACGATCCGGCCGGACGCCTTATGGTGACCACACTCGACCGCTCGCAGACACGCATGGAGCTTCTTGCAGTCAACCCCCGCTCAGGCGTGGCCAAATCACTTCTCGTTGAAAAGAGCGAGGCATGGCTCAACGATGACACCTACGAGAACATCACATTCCTCACCTCAGGATTCATTCTGCTATCAGGCCGCACAGGATTTACTCATGCCTACCTTTACAGCTACGAGGGGCAGCTAAAGCGCACCATCACATCCGGAGACTTTGACATAAAGGACTTCTACGGCACCGACGCCAAAGGGAACTGCTACTTCCAGTCGACCGTGTCAGGCCCCATCAACCGCGTGGTGATGCGTGTCGATCCCAAGGGGGTTACAAAACGCCTCACACCCGACTCAGGCAATGCATCGGCATGGTTCTCCCCCACCATGGACTACTATGCCGTCAACTACAGCAATTCCACCACACCTCCGGCATGCACCCTCTACACAGCACCCTCCGACAAGAAAGTGAGAGTGCTTGAAGACAATGCCGGACTGGCCGAAAAATATGCATCGGCACCCAAGCCGGAATTCATGACCGTGACCACCGCAGAAGGGATCACCATGGATGCCTACATGATAAAGCCGACCGCATTTGACCAGTCTCGCCGCTATCCGCTCATCATCACACAGTACAGCGGACCCGGATCGCAGGAGGTACTTGACCGCTGGAAAGTGGACTGGACACAGTATGCCGCCATACATGGATATATAGTGCTTTGCGTTGACGCGCGAGGCACCGGAGGAAAAGGGCGTGCATGGGAGACCATCGTCTACAAAAACCTCGGCCATTACGAGGCCATTGACCTGCGCGGCGCGGCACGATGGGCTGCAACCCTGCCATATGTCGATCCGGCACGTATCGGGCTTACCGGATGGAGCTACGGAGGCTACCAGACTCTTATGACGATATCATCCCCCTCCTCCCCGTTTGCCTGTGCGGTAGCCATAGCCCCTGTCACAGACTGGCGTTATTACGACACAGTCTACTCGGAAAGATTCATGCTCACACCTCAGGAAAACCCCGAAGGCTATCTTGAATCCTCCCCAGTAAACAAGGCGGGAGCCATGAACATACCTCTGCTCATAATGCATGGCACCGCAGATGACAACGTGCACCTCATGAACACTATGCAGTACGTGTCTGTTCTGCAATCACACGGTCGTTTCTGCGACATGTTCCTGTATCCCAATATGAACCATTCAATCTTAGGATGCGACTCTCGTCTGAACGTCTATTCCAAGATGCTTGATTATTTCGACAAGAATCTGTAATGTCTTCTGTAAGAAACACATCACACGAATCAGCTCTGTTCGGTCTTTGGCTCAACTGGATCATAGCCGGGGGCGCGCTCTTTGTCCCCAATCTCGTGAGCGTTTACAGCCCGCCACAGCTTATCCCGCTAATCACCTACGCGCTCGCCGGCGCACTTTACATCTACAACAAGACCTCCCTGCGCTCCCGCAAGGCGGTTTGCCCGCTGCTACCCACGATAGCCATGCGCACACTCTTCATATCAGCGACTATCATGGTGATCATAAGCATCATATACCGCAGAGGGCTCATAACATATTTCTATGACCAGGATTCCATCAATGCCGCAAAACCGTTTGTGACATCGCTCATCATATCCCCTGTAGTCCTCATAAACACCTTGTGGGCAAACCTTCGCGGCAAGAAATACAGCGCATGCCGCTCATGTATGATAACACTCGGTCCCAGAACCGAACGAGGGTTTATCGGCACATTGTTCGCTCAGGAGAGCCGTTTCCAGCGTCTTTTCCTTTTGGCTATATCTGTGGTACTAACCATTATCACATGGGGATACTACACGTTCTTCTACATCAATGTCAACATCAATATCCCTGACCGCTTCTTTTTCGGCTGGGTGCCCGTGATACTGTTCATCATATCGGTTTTCTATATCGGCGCACGCTGCTTCACGCTTTGGGCATATTACTTTCAGGACACAGAAGGGAGCTATAACCGCGATAACGGCACGTCAAACCTGCGCATACTCATAATCTCGGGCGACACCATGTTCCTGTCCCGTCAGGAGGACCTGACGGAAGACACTTACGACAACTGCTTCGACACCCCTGCGTCGCTCGCATTCCACTTCACCGAAAATCTGTCAAAGCAGAAAGCCGCCAACCTGTTATGCGACCTTAGCCAGCTCAACACATCGGACTTCGAGCTACGCTTCATGTACACATCCTACGAGGCATCGCGCGACTGCAACACATTTCATTACATCTGCTGCCCCACCACTCCCGAAGTGCTCAATGAGTCAGGATTCAAAGGGAAATGGTATAACCTGTCCCAGATAGAGCGCATGCTGCACAACCACGAGCTCACCCCCATGCTCGCGGCCGAGATACACAGGCTCTACACAGTCACCATGGCATGGAAGACCTATGATGCCGACGGATTCCGCCTCTATAAAGTCAAGAACTACCACCCGCTGTTCCGCCTTAACGGAATATGCGACTGGGATGTGGACTTCAACTCGCCATTGTGGCTCGAGGTGTCGCGCTTCAATGAGGACAAGCCGCTATTCCGCTTCCGCAGAATGCTGAGGCGCATATTCGCCAGCTCATGACCGCTACCAACACACCACTGTCACTTATAGTCATAACCGGACCGACAGCCTCGGGCAAGACCCGGCGGGCCGTAGAGCTTGCACGCGCGATCGACGGAGAGATCATAAGTGCCGACTCCCGTCAGGTGTACCGCGGCATGGACCTCGGAACCGGAAAGGACCTTGAGGAATATGGCGATATCCCGGTCCATCTCATAGACATATGCCCTGCCGGATACAAATACAACCTTTACGAATACCTGCGCGACTACCGCACAGCATATGACAACATAACATCCCTCGGGAAAATGCCTATACTGTGCGGCGGCACCGGCCTGTACGTCGAAAGCGTCCTCAAGGGGCTGTCTCTGCCAGAAGTTCCGGAGAATCCTCAGTTGCGCCATTCGCTCGAAGGGAAAACTCTTGCTGAGCTTACCGGCATACTCGCATCTATGAAATCGCTCCACAACACCACCGATGTCGACACGGCCAAGCGCGCCATAAGAGCAATAGAGATACAGACTTACTACGCGGAACACCCCGACATGTCAACCGACACCGAGCCCCACCCTCTCACCGACGCACTCGTGATAGGTGTGGATGTGGACCGCGAGACACGCCGCCGACGCATCACTGAGCGTCTGCATGCGCGCCTGAACGCAGGGATGCTTGACGAAGTGAGACGTCTTCTCGAATCGGGGATACCGGCCGAGGATCTCATATACTACGGACTGGAATACAAATACCTTACGCTGCACCTCACCGGACAGATCAGTTATGACGATATGTTCAGCCAGCTCGAGATAGCCATACACCAGTTCGCCAAACGGCAGATGACATGGTTTCGAGGCATGGAACGCCGTGTGCCGTCATCACCCATCCACTGGCTGCCATCCACCCTCCCGTCATCCGACTTCACGTCGGCAGTCCTGAATCTGGTGCCGACGCTCAAACAATGATCCGGTTAAAAATCTACAGTGACATCAAGTCAGCATAAAAACAATTGCTCCCTGAAAAGGCCGATAAGAACCTTTCAGGGAGCAATTGTCTTAGATATTGTTTATATAACAACATCTTAGTCCTTTACAATATCAAAGGCCGAACGCCTTCTTCACTGCATCCACAGCATCGAGCTTCTCCCAGGTGAACAGTTCGACCTCCCTGATGAAATCAGGCTCGTAACGTGAGTGGAAATGCTTTATGACCTTTCGGGGCTGACGGCCCATGTGTCCGTAGCTTGCAGTCTCGCGGTATATGGGCTGGCGCAGATCGAAACGCTTCTCTATTGCATAAGGGGTCATGTCAAAGCATGACATACCCTTAACAATATCGGCAATTTCAGAATCGGTCTTCCCTACTTTTGCAGTACCGTAAGTATTGATGCACAGGCTCACAGGCTGGGCACATCCGATGGCATATGCCACCTGCACGAGCACCTCGCGCGCAACTCCGGCAGCCACAAGGTTCTTGGCTATATGACGTGCGGCATAGGCGGCTGAGCGGTCCACCTTGCTGGGATCCTTGCCCGAGAATGCACCTCCGCCATGCGCACCGCGACCTCCATAGGTGTCTACAATGATCTTCCGGCCTGTGAGACCGGTGTCACCGTGAGGACCGCCGATCACGAATTTGCCTGTCGGGTTTACCAGAAGTTTGAAATCGGTGATCAGGTCAGCCACCTCGGCTGGGAGCTGAGCTTTGACGCGCGGTATGAGTATCTCACGCACATCCTTCTCTATACGTGCCTGCATGGCGCGGTCAGCCTCGGCCTGAGCCTGAGGAGTGTCATCGACCGGCTTTATGAACTCATCGTGCTGAGTAGAGATCACTATTGTGTCGACGCGCAGGGGGCGGTTGTTCTCATCATACTCCACAGTCACCTGGCTCTTTGAGTCGGGACGCAGATAAGTGAACACACGCCCGCGCTTCTCCCATGTCATCACCTTCGCCTCGCGGCGTATTTCGGCGAGCTCGCGCAGCAGCCGGTGTGACAGATCGAGTGTAAGGGGCATATAGTCGGGAGTCTCGTCACATGCATAACCGAACATCATCCCCTGATCGCCTGCTCCCTGAGCCTCTGCATCCTCACGCTCGACACCACGGTTGATGTCGGCACTTTGCTCATGCAGGGCAGAGAACACACCGCATGCCTCACCGTCAAACTTCAGCTCGCTGCGGTCATAACCTATGCCGCGGATCACATGGCGTGTGACATCCATTAGATCTACATAGGCATTGCTCTTGACCTCTCCGGCAACTACCACTTGTCCTGTGGTCACAAGTGTCTCACATGCTACTTTCGATTCAGGATCGCGCGCAAGAAACTCGTCAAGCACGGCATCGCTGATCTGATCGGCAACCTTGTCGGGGTGCCCTTCCGATACTGACTCGGATGTAAAAAGATATGTCTTCATAAAAGTGCAAAAAAATATCGAAACAGTGCCCGCGGAACTGAGCGGAGGGCTGACTGCTTCAACATTTTCATCTCACCGCCACCGGGGGAATGCCCCTGTAAGGCGGACAGATGTCTATCTCTAAAAAACTTTTTGCAGTTTTAGCATTTTTGAAGAGGTTGCAAGCAGCCAAATTTTTCCTCTCGTCCCGAAAAGACGGTGCAAAGGTAGGGATATTTCCACTTATAACAAACTATAAAGTGTTAAAAATGGCACAAAAAGAGTCAGAAGGATTCATCAGAAGGATTCAACCGGATTCAGTCGGGAGTCTTAAGAAGCACGCTGCGTAGAGCACGGCGTGAACGCACTCTGATCTCGGTGGAGGTGTAGTCGAGAATGCCGCGTGCCTTCATGCCGTCAAGAGCCGCTATGAACGATGAACGCTGCACCCCGAAGAGCGAATACAGATCACGCTGCTTGGCACACAGCGTTATGTCGTCGGAATCCATCTGCGTGAGGGCTATGATCCAGAAGGCTATGCGCTCCTCAAGCGAGCCCGACGTCAATGCGAGCACACCGTCGACAGCTTTCTGAGCATTGGTCGACAGAATGTTGAGATAATTGAACAGAAACACGTCATCGCACTGAAGCAGCGGTATGAAATCCTTTTTCTCGATCTGCATCACCGACACAGTATCGATCGCTGTAGCCGAAGCCGGATACTGCGTGTTGCGCCCGAAGAGAAAATCGGGGGATATGACAGCCGGCGAGGTCAGCGTCTGGCTAACCTTTACCCTGTCACTCTCATTGGTGATGGTAAGGCGCACATGGCCAGATATGATAAACTTTATATGGGAGCAAGGATCTCCGGCCTTTATCATAGGCTCTCCGGGTAGATATTTTAAAAACGCGAGTCGGGTGTTGCCCACTATCTCTGACAGGCGCGAGTAACTGATCCCCTTGAAAAGGGGGAGAGTCATCAGATTTTCATACATACTTTTAGGTGTCATGACTTTTTGCGGGCTTTTTTATAAATTTAACGCTTCCTTTATCGTTTTGGTTCGTGCCATGTCTCAAAGGCACACCGTTCCCTTCCGCGACTTGAAATACAGCTGAGCAGAATTTATGGTGTTCTGCCACGCCACATAGGCAGCAGGAGCCACCGACACTATGGGATGAAGGTATGTCAGAGCCATCCATATGGCGAGGACTGTGTTCTTCTGTCCGAGTCCCTGCGCACCGGCAATCCTGTCGCCGCATCGGCGTCCGATCCTCCTCCCTATGTAGAACTGCGCGCAGCAGGCTATGAGCGATATGCCGGCAAGCCACAGCATCTCCGGTATCATCTCGGCAGGCTCCGCCATGATAAAGCTCACGGCTCTTCCCACCACAATGAACAGAGACACAGCCCATATGTAGAATGACACAGACTGATGCGAGGCTATCTTGCCGTGCACTTTGGGAATATACTTGAGCATGGCAAGAGCGGTGAAAAGCGGGAGTATGATCAGAGGCACAACACGTGTGGCTATTATGGTCAGCGACTCGAAGAAAGAGAGATCGGCCTCGCTCCCCATCAGAGTGAATAGCACAGGAGCAAGCACAGCGACAGAGACATTGGACACTATCGAGAATGTGGCAAGACGCGGTATGCTGCCTCCGAGCATCCCCGTTATCACCGGCGCGGCGGTCGCCGTAGGACAGAATATGCATATGAAAGCCCCCTCGGCAAGCTCACGGCTGAACGGGAGCAATGCCAGATAGGCGAGCACGGAGCCGAGTATCTGCACCACGATCAGAAGGCCCGACAGGCGTGTGACACGAAACTCATGGGGCTTCACCTTGCAGAATGTGATCAACAGCATGATGAAGATGAGATACGGTGCCACGAAGGCTATCATATCAATAAAATTGTGAAACAATATGCCGCCAAGCATCGCTATGGGCAGCATCCATGGTTTGAGCCGTTGCCGTATCAGGGCTGAATTCATTACAACTGATTTTTTGTGCAAAATTAATGAATTTTTCTTAAGTTTGTATTCCGAAACACCGTTATAGAATATGGCTGACAACTATCTGGAGAGGCGCATGGAGGAATATCGCTCCGGCCGACTCGCGACCCACAGCAAAAGCACTCCCGGAATGCGACAACCCCGCAAAGGATGTGAGCTTGTGCTCACCTTCCCTCCGATGAACGTTGTGGTGATAGGCCGCAGCGACACCATCGTGACTTTATTGGCCGACGTCGTATCGGCATTCACACGCGTAGGGAGCAGGGTCGCATTCACATCCTGCGACGTGAAGCGGAGCACAGCCCTCGCCCAAAGTTCAGGAGCCCGCTACTATCCCCCAGCCTTCACCCCGGAATCGATGATCAGTGACATCACAGAGAGATGGGGCGGATCAGATGTGATAGTTGATCTGCGAGGCATCGAAGATCCGGAAGAGGGACAGGCTGACGCCTCAGGGCCGGACTCAGCCTCCGTGGCCCGTCACATACTGTATCTCTCCCACCCCGACAACACCTGGCTGTCAGGCTGCAAGCCCTGACATTCTGCTCCGGGATAAAGCACGGTTACGGCTTTGCCTGATATTTTTATGGATGGTTGAAGAATAATTAGTAACTTTGCAAAAATTTTCCAACAACCGATCATTTTAACTTATATAAATGGCACTACAATGTGGCATCGTTGGGCTTCCCAACGTGGGCAAGTCTACCCTCTTCAACTGCCTCTCAAACGCAAAGGCACAGTCAGCCAACTTCCCGTTCTGCACCATAGAGCCCAATGTGGGCGTGATCACTGTACCCGACGACCGTCTCAACAAACTTGTGGAGATGTGCAATCCTCGCTCGGTGGTTCCGGCTACAGTGGAGATAGTGGATATAGCCGGCCTGGTGCAGGGAGCGAGCAAAGGTGAGGGTCTTGGCAACAAATTCCTCGCCAACATACGCGAGACCGATGCCATACTCCACGTGCTCCGATGCTTCGACGATGACAATGTGACACACGTCCACAACACCGTCGACCCTGTGCGCGACAAGGAGATCATCGACTATGAACTCCAGCTGAAAGACCTCGAGACCATAGAGAGCCGCATAGCAAGGACCCAGAAGCAGGCCCAGACCGGAGGTGACAAGGTGGCAAAGATGCAATACGAGGTGCTAAAAAAATATCAGGATGCCCTCCTGCAGGGAAAGCCGGCACGCACAGTGGCACTCGAGACACCCGACGAGCAGAAATTCGCACGCGACCTGTTCCTGCTCACATCCAAACCTGTCATGTATGTGTGCAACGTGGATGACGCATCCGCAGTCAACGGCAACAAGTATGTCGACGCAGTGCGTGAGGCAATAAAGGACGAGGACGCCCAGCTTCTCATAGTGGCAGCCCAGACCGAAAGCGAGATCGCCGAACTCGACACCTACGAGGAGCGGCAGGAATTCCTCGCGGAAATAGGGCTTAAGGAGTCAGGAGTGGCACGCCTCATACGCGCCGCCTATGCACTTCTCAACCTCCAGACATTCTTTACCGCAGGAGCCGACGAGGTCCGCGCATGGACATTCATACGCGGAAGCAAGGCACCTCAGTGCGCGGGAATCATACACACCGACTTCGAAAAAGGCTTCATACGCGCCGAGGTCATAAAGTATGACGATTATGTCACCCTCGGTTCAGAAGCCGCCGTGCGCGAAGCCGGCAAGATGGCTATCGAGGGGAAGAACTACATAGCTCAGGACGGCGACATAATGCACTTCCTTTTCAACGTCTGAAAAAAGCCGCCGATACAAGATTTCAGAGACGTGTCACAACGTCCAGATAGAAATTTACCCTTGCTACAGTTATCTGTGGCAAGGGTAATTTCTTCAAGAATGGAGTTTTGACACAGCCGCCAAATCTTTATTCAGGCATTCTTACACGCCCGGTATCCGGCAGGCAATTACGCGCCGACTGCGCAAGGCTCATCACTTCTTCTCCTTCAGCAGGTCGCGGATCTCGGTGAGCAGCACCTCCTCCTTTGTGGGTTCCGGAGCCGGTGCGGGTTCCGGAGCCTCCTCCTGCTTGCGCTTGAGCTGGTTTATGGCTTTAATTGCAACGAAGATACAGAAAGCCACGATGAGGAAGTCCACTATGGTCTGGACCCAAGAGCCCCAGTTCATTGTCACTTCAGGCTTCAGCACCTCCTGTGTCTGACCGTCAATTACAGCCTTCTGTATCACCCACTTGTAATCAGTGAAATTGATACCGCCTGTCACCACACCCACAAGAGGCATGATGATATCGTCGACAAGCGAAGAGATGATCTTACCGAACGCCGCGCCTATCACAACGCCGACAGCCATATCTATGACATTGCCGCGCATTGCAAATTCCTTAAATTCTTTTAAAAGTGCCATGTATTGAAATGTTTTTATATTGTTTCGTAATACGCACAAAATTAGCTAAAAAATCCATATTATCGAGAGATTAGACCAATAAAAACGCATTTTACGGACAAAATGTATAATTATTTATAAAAGAGGTGTTATTTTTCCTGCAAAAAGCAACGTTCATTTGAAAAATATTTGTAATTTTGTCGCGCTAAAAGCGTTTCCAAAGGAAGTAATAATATCAATTCTAAAAATATACCCAAATTTATTTTTAAATTATGACAAAAATAGGTATCAATGGATTTGGCCGCATCGGCCGGTTCGTATTCCGTGCATCCACCAAGCGCGATGACATCGAGGTAGTTGCCATCAACGACCTCCTTCCCGTTGACTATATGGCTTACATGCTCAAGTACGACACAATGCACGGCAAGTTCGACGGCACTGTTGACTACGATATGGAGAAGAGCCTCCTCATCGTAAACGGCAAGCCCATCCGCGTTACCGCCTGCAAGAATCCTGCTGAGATTGCCTGGGGTGCTGTAGGTGCCGAGTACGTAGTAGAATCTACCGGTCTCTTCCTCACCAAAGAGAAGGCTCAGGCTCACATCGAGGCTGGTGCCAAGTATGTGGTTATGTCAGCACCCTCAAAGGACGACACCCCCATGTTCGTTTGCGGTGTTAACGATGACACCTACGCTGGTCAGCAGTTCGTTTCCAACGCTTCTTGCACCACCAACTGTCTTGCCCCCATCGCCAAGGTCCTCAACGACAAGTTTGGCATCACCGACGGTCTCATGACTACCGTTCACTCTACCACCGCTACACAGAAAACTGTTGACGGTCCCTCTATGAAGGACTGGCGTGGTGGCCGTGCCGCTTCCGGCAACATCATCCCCTCATCTACAGGTGCTGCAAAGGCTGTAGGTAAGGTTATCCCCGCCCTCAACGGCAAGCTCACCGGTATGTCAATGCGTGTCCCCACCCTCGACGTATCTGTAGTTGACCTCACCGTTAACCTCGCTAAGCCCGCTACTTACGAGGAAATCTGCGCCGCTATGAAGGAGGCTTCTGAAGGCTCACTCAAGGGTATCCTCGGCTACACTGAGGACGCAGTCGTTTCAAGCGACTTCCTCGGCGATGCCCGCACCTCTATCTTCGACGCTAAGGCAGGTATCCAGCTCACCCCAACTTTCGTTAAGGTTGTCAGCTGGTACGACAATGAGATCGGTTACTCTAACAAGGTTCTCGACCTCATCGCACGCATGAAGAAGGTTAACGGCTAATAAATAGTCCACAGACCATAATTCACACATCCGCCTCGGCTGAAATGAACAGCCGAGGCGGATTTTGTGTTTAGATATGCCACATATTGTGTCAAGCACCGCTATTGTATAAGTCAGTATACCATTGATGATATGATGGCATCACTACTCTGTTAACACACATTTCAAAATCTTACCTCAAAGGGTTAATATGTTAATTTATGCAAATTGTACAATATTTTTAAGCATAAAAATTTGCCATATCCAATATTCTCCCTAACTTTGCATCAGTTTTTCATGGTATTAGATTTAAGGTAAGAAGATTATTCGTCGCGATGACGGATAATTTTTTATGTACCTGTACCAAATCCCCCGACTCCCACTCTATTATATCATAGAATAGCCTGTTAAATATACTTACCTCTATGGCACACGCTTTGAAATGAGACGAATAATAAGTAACTTTGTATGTTACAACAATCCGAAATGCAGAATAACGAACAGTATATCTCCGTACGCGGAGCCAAGGTAAACAATCTCAAGAATATTGACGTAGACATACCGCGCGGCAAGCTCGTGGTGATAACCGGCGTGTCAGGCTCAGGAAAATCATCGCTCGCTTTCGACACCCTCTATGCCGAAGGGCAGCGCAGATATGTGGAGAGCCTCAGCAGCTATGCACGCCAGTTCATGGGCAAAATGCCCAAACCGGAATGCAAGGCCATACTCGGACTCCCCCCGGCCATAGCCATAGAGCAGAAGGTCAACACACGAAACCCGCGCAGCACCGTAGGGACCTCCACCGAGATCTATGACTATCTGCGCCTGCTGTACGGACGCATCGGCCACACATTCTCACCCATAAGCGGCGATGAAGTGCGCAAGCACACGGTCAACGACGTGGTGGAGTTTGCGACCTCCTATCCTGACGGCACACGCCTCGCAGTGCTTGCCCCGGTGATACTTCCCGAAGGCCGGCGGCTCATATCGCAGCTCGACGTATTCCTTAAAGCGGGTTACGCCCGAGTGATGCACGGCGGAGCATTCCACGAGATCGAAGAGGTCATAGCCGAAATGCGTGAGGCCGGCGACGACTCAGCCGACTACCGTGCGGAGGACTATATGCTCGTGGTCGACAGGCTCGCGGTGTCGCATGAGAGCGACGAACTGAGCCGCCTTGCCGACTCGGCCGAGACTGCCTTCTTCGAGGGACGCGACAAGCTTTCCATCATGGTATGGCTTCCGGAAGGGGGCACCGCCACGCGTGAATTCTCCAAGATATTCGAGGCCGACGGGATGCGGTTTGACGAACCTTCCGAGATGATGTTCAACTTCAACAATCCTGTCGGGGCATGTCCCACATGCGAAGGTTTCGGCCGGGTGCTCGGCATCGACGAACGTCTCGTGGTGCCCAACGCCACACTCTCCGTCTACGATGAGACCGTGGCCTGCTGGCGCGGAGAGAAAATGGGGGAATGGCGCACGGCATTCATTCACGACGCCCAGCAGTTCGGATTTCCGATACACACACCCTACGGCGAGCTGACAGAGGAGCAGAAACGGCTCCTGTGGCACGGACCCACACCCGAACAGGGGAAGAATGCCCGATACATGTATGGAGAGTTCCCGAGCATCGACAATTTCTTCAGGATGGTCGACAGCAACCAGTACAAGATACAGTATCGCGTGATGCGCGCACGCTATCAGGGAAAGACCACATGCCCCACATGCCACGGCTCCCGACTGAGGCCCGAGGCATCATATGTCAAAGTGGGCGGAAAGACCATAGGAGAACTGGTGAGAATGCCGGTCAGCGACCTGCAGAGATTCTTCAGCAACCTCTCGCTTGACGAACACGACGCCAAGGTAGCACGCCGCCTGCTCACCGAGATCAACAACCGCATAGGCTATCTCGTTGAAGTAGGGCTCGGATATCTCACGCTCGACCGCCTCAGCAACACCCTGTCGGGCGGCGAGAGCCAGCGCATCAACCTCGCCACTTCACTTGGAAGCAGCCTTGTAGGCTCGCTCTACATACTCGACGAGCCGTCCATCGGTCTGCACTCGCGTGACACAGGCCGCCTCATCACTGTGCTAAAGAAGCTCCGCGACCTCGGCAACACAGTGGTGGTTGTGGAACATGACGAGGAGATAATGCGCGAAGCCGACTATCTGATAGACGTAGGTCCGGATGCCGGACGCCTCGGCGGAGAGATCATATTCCAGGGTGACCCGTCAAGCATACAGGATCTGACAGAGACCCCGGGAGCATCAACAAGCTACACCGCACGCTATCTCAGCGGCCGGCTCACCATACCCGTGCCGAAGGCCCGCCGGCACTGGCGCGACTCCATAACCATAAAGGGGGCCCGCGAACACAATCTCAAGGATGTGGACGTGACATTCCCGCTCGGAGTGATGACAGTGGTCACCGGAGTGAGCGGATCAGGAAAATCGACTCTTGTGCGCGACGTGCTCTACCGGGCACTCAACCGCAAGCTCGGCAATCCCGGTGACGCCCCGGCTTACCACCGCGAGCTTTCCGGCGACCTCGCAAGGCTCAGCGCGGTGGAGTTTGTCGACCAGAATCCCATAGGAAAATCCACACGCTCCAATCCCGCCACCTACCTCAAGGCATTTGACGAGATACGCAAACTCTTCGCATCCACACAGGGAGCCAAACAGATGGGATTCACAGCCTCGGATTTCTCCTTCAACTCCGACGGCGGACGCTGCGAAGCCTGCAAAGGGGAAGGGGTGATAACCATCGAAATGCAGTTCATGGCCGACATAACCATCCCCTGCGAGGAATGCCACGGCAAGCGGTACCAGAAAGAGATCCTTGAGATCGAGTACCGAGGCAAGAATATCTACGACATACTCGAGATGACCATCAACCAGGCCATAGAGTTCTTCAGCGAAGCCGACGGCACACAGGAGAAACGCATCATAAAGCGGTTGAAGCCGCTTCAGGATGTGGGGCTCGGATACATCAAGATCGGGCAGAACTCGTCATCGCTATCCGGAGGTGAGAACCAGAGAGTGAAACTCGCATCGTTCTTCGCCGACGAGTCAAAGCAGCCTACCATGTATATTTTCGACGAACCGACAACAGGACTGCATTTCAACGACATAGCCACACTTATGAAATCCTTTGACCGCCTCATCAGCATGGGGCACACTGTACTGATAATCGAGCACAACATGGATGTCATAAAGTGTGCCGATCATGTGATAGATATGGGTCCCGAAGGCGGAGATGCCGGAGGCTCATTGGTCATCGCAGGTACTCCCGAGGAGGTTGCATCGTGCCCTGCTTCCTATACAGGAAAATATCTCAAGGAAAAATTATCAGCTGGCAGTGATATTTAGACCATAGAACCAGAGAGCTATAGACAGGAGTACTTTTTAGACCATAGGACCAAAGATATAGACAGGAGAACAGGAGAACTTTTTAGGACAGAGAACCATAGAACTATATATGTTCTATAGATTGTTCTCTTCCAAAATGTTCTCCTGTTCTCCTGTCTATCTTTAGCTCTTTAGTCCTTTGGTCTAATTAGAAAAGGTATCCGAAACCTACATTCAAGTATATAGGATACATTTTGAAACTAATTGTCTTGAATGATGATTCGAATATACCGTTACATCCCCAGGCGAGGTTGGCATTCACGAGCAGATGCTTGTAAGCCGACCAGGACACTCCGCCCTGCATACCCCATTGAAATTTTCTGAGGTCATTGCTGAAGTTGTACGATGCCATCGCATCACCTTCGAACACATATTTGTCGCCGGTTGGATTACCCTCACGAAGATAACCGTCGGACACATAACCGTCAAAATCATTGTCAAACGCATATGACAGATAAGGTCCAAAGTTTACCTTAAGACGACGGTTTACACGATAGACCGCAGTGATAGGCACCACCAACTGCTGAGTATGATACTTGGTCTGTACCTTTCCGGTCCAGTTTCCTTTAAGAATCTTACCGTTTTCAAGAATTTCCATACCATAGTTCTTGACTGTGGCTTTGGTCTCCATTCCTTTGGTCTCAAAACGTATGCCCACTGCGGCACCCCATCTCTTTTCCACATCAAACCATTTTGTGGCAGTTCCACCAATCTGTAAGTTAAGGTTAGGGCTATAGGAGTTGATCTCCCTTATCTCTCCCGGGAGAGGCAGAGGCGCAGCTCCTCCTATATTGGTACCTGCATTGACTTCGAATTCCAACCCGAGTGCGATGATTCTGCCCGTTATGCCATCTCGCGCTTCACTTGGATTATAACCGGGGACAGGCTCTGCCATGGCGTTAACCGAGAATACCGCAAACAGCATGCCTAAAATGGCAAGCTTATGGAATATACTGATTTTCATAACTATATGCTTTTTAGTGTGTCGAGATTCATTTATCTTCCAATGCGCAGGTGATCAGAAGTTCATCCACCATGAGCGTAGAGCCTATGGCTCCGCAGAAATAGTCACCATCCTGGCTTGAACTCATAACTACAGCCATATTATACGCACCGGATTTCAGTTTGAAGTGGTCTATCGATTTCCCTTCACGACATACGAAAGGAACATTGAATGGCACCCATTCATCGCTCGCATGACGGTCAGGAATTTCGGCTGTACCTATAATATTGGGGTTATCTTTTGAAAGTACATTTGTACCATCGAGCCATTGCATAGACTCTGTCACCTCATACATAACAAGATAAAGGTTGAACATATCGGTCTTACCGGAAACAGGCACAAAATTTCCATTTGCATCAGTCTCACAATATGTTTCACCTGGTGTATACTTATAATATCCGCTGAATGCAGACGGCTCATTATAAAATGGTGTTCCGAAATGAGTAGCACCCAATGGATTGCTCACTGCATTTTTGCCATCAAAAGTCCCTATAAACAGATTGCCAGCTGCAATAGGCTTATTCAGATTGGCTCCCCATTTTCCAGTAGATCTGGTAGTAAGCACAACACACTTACCTTTCACACCATTATCCCCTTGATAAGTTGGATATGTGTTGGGGGTCGAAGCTTGAAAAGAAAGTGCAAATGCTGAATTTGCACTTGACCACACAAGAGACACCAACCCATTTGAACCCACTTCATAAAATTCATCGTAGGAACTTAGCCCAACCATTGCTGATATCTGGTGAACATTTTCAAAACCGTAATCAAGATTTATGGTGTTGTTTTTCTGAACTTCTACAGTGTAGGTCTTACTCCATTCTCCATCCTCTGATGTGACAGTATAAGTCTGCGGAAACAGAAAATTAAGAGGCGTACCACTGGGGGGGGTAATAGTAGCTCCCGGAGTAAGGATAAATTTTGGTGCAAGCGGTTCAAGCAACGACACATCATTCTTCACTATAAGAGTCACTTTATTATTACCTATTATCGGTTCACGGTTAAGCAGATTGCCATCGAGAGTCACAGCAGTGATGTCACACTCGGCATTGAGCGGCTCATCCTTTATGCACGACACCAGTGAGAGAAGAATCCCTAAGGCAACCGCTAAATTAAGAATTTTCATACGAAATGTAATATATTTATAATCAACTGATTGGTAAATACTGTATAGAAAATACAATTTACTCCAAACTAATTCACAAAAGTATGAAAAAAACTTACATTGACCAATTAATTATCCAAAATAGAGATAAAAATGGTATATTTCGAAAAAATAATTAACAAAATTTTATTACCTTTGTCCCAGAAATTCTCTAAAAGTCTAAATTTTAATAAATTCGTAACCAAATCATTAACACGAACACAATGAAAAAATTCGCTTATTTGTTTGCTGTAATCGGCATCGCCTGCATGTTCACAGCATGTAGCAACGACGACGATCCTGCAATGCCCGGAGCAAGCATTCCCGCCAAGACTTATACAGCCGCCGACGGTCTAACCCTGAAACTCGACGGCACAGAAGCTGCCGGTCAGATAGTTTCGTTCACACCTTCCAACGACGGCAAAGCAACACTATCCATAAAAGGTGCACCTCTTGATATCAGCTCAATAATCGGCGGTATGATGGGGGGGAGCAAAGCAGACCAAACTCCAAATCTCACACTTCCCACCTCATCCATTATCCCCGGATCAGCAGAGGTGACAATACCTGTAGAACTCACCGGTGATGCCAGCAGCTGCTCTTTTGCAGGCTCTACCGAAACCACATACTGCTCATTCGCTTATGAGGGAAAGGTATCAGAAGGAGCTCTCGACCTCAGCCTCTCTGATATCAAGCTGAAAAACACTTCGATGGCAGGTACATATGACACACCTACAAAAATTACCACCGAAGACGGTTGGGGAGGCGAAATTTTAGATTCATACAAAATCTTCAGATGCACTTGGACCACATCATCAGGCATAGTTCTTTTCGGAGAACCGAGTGAAACAAATACAGGTGTCCCACCAAGCACGATTGTGTTACTGGCACTTCAGATGACCACTCTTCCCGGACCTGATGGAAAACAAGCCCCACTTTCAGCACTTTTCAATCAGATACTCAAAAGTGTAACACTTGGAGAAGACGGCAGTGTTGTGGCTAAATATTGTGACACAAAAAAGGAAGGTTGGCCCGAAACAATTTCGCCCAAAGGTCTTGCACGTTATGTCGTAAAAGAGGATGGCACCATTCTACTATTCCTTAATCCAGAAGCAATAATAGCAACCACCTTAGCACATGCATCCAAATCTCGCGCAATTGATCTCAACACTCTCGTAGAAGGATTGCTAAACAATGTGGTGCCAATGCTGCAAAATGGAATCCCTGTTCACTACGGAAAAAGGCTTACAGATGATCAGGATAACGAGACTGAGATAGAGAATGAACTGTCATTCTACCTTGGCACAGAGACTCTCTTACCCATACTTAAGCTTGCCGCCCCGCTCCTTTCTGACGAGGATATCATTAACGCTATTGTTGATGCAGCATCAAAGGATCCCAATATGGGTATGATGGCTGCAATGCTTCCAAATATACTGAAGCAGCTCCCAAAATCAATTGAAAAGACTTCCAAAGTAGAAATAGGCATTAATCTCAACAGGAGATAATAACCTCTCTAAATATCAATCCGTGCCTTGAGGCTCCACCATGCCTCAAGGCACAATTGGTATATACCAGATCCTACAATCACAAGAATTATCAAAACCACTAACATCAGAAAAATTTTAACTAAAATGATTCAAACCGTCAGATTTCATAATGTGTTATTACTGTGAAATGTAATAAGAATATAACACTATGGAACCGACGATTTACTCACGCTTCAAAAAGCTCGTCACATCTGAGCCGGATCGTCCAGCTGTCATCGACGAGCGACTATGTGTAAACTATTCAGGCCTTGACCGGATGGTAGACACACTTATCTCACGCTTCCCCTCGTTCATACCAGCACGTGTCGGGGTGGTGATGGACCACAGTGTGGAGATGATAGCCGCAATCATGGCAATCATCAAGGCCGGAGCGGCCTTTGTGCCAGTCGAGCCCGACTTCCCGCCGGAGCGCATGACGAGATTCCTCACGGAGTGTGGCGTGGATTTCGTTGTGACCCAGGAGAAATACTCCTCGCGCCTCAGGGGGTTCTCCCTTTTCATAATCGGCGACGAGATCATAGTGGACCCTGCGCTCCACCCTCTTCCTGACCGCTGCAAGGCTGACCGCCCCGCATATATAATGTATAGTTCGAGCATCTCGGGCTACCCCATAGGAGTCATGGTTGGCAACCGTCAGGTTGTGGAGATGGCGGAACGCTTCGGCAAGACTTTCAATATCTCGGCCGACGACGTGCTCCTGCAATACTCGGCATGCATCGTCAACATATTCATCGAGGAGATGTTCGGGACCCTGCTCAACGGCGCGATGCTCGTGATCCCCTCCAACGAGACACGCAACAATCCGGAACTACTGCTGCGTTTTGCCGACGAGCAATATGTCACCATCATGAGCGGATTCCCATATCTCCTACAGGAGATGAACCACTTCGACGCGCTCCCTGTCACCCTGCGCATGCTCATAAGCGGAGGTGACCAGCTCAGCCCGGCATCAATAGGGCATCTGCTCGAACAGGTCACAGTCTACAATACCTACGGACCGGCAGAGGGAACAGCTTTTACCACCTGTTACTGCTGTAACAACGGTTACGCGCTCCCTTCTGGTCACTACCCCATAGGCAAGCCACTCGAAGGGGTGGAAGTGCTTCTGCTCGACGACTCACTCAGCCCTGTGCCCGACGGAGAGGAGGGTGAGATATGCATCGCAGGATCAGGTGTAGCCGATTCCTTCACTGGCGACCACCGCGCCGAGCAGCTTGCATCCATAGCCCGGCTCTCCGACGGCACCCGAATAGTACGCACAGGCGACATAGGAATGCGCCTTGCCGACGGCAACATCCGCTATATGCGCCGTAAAGAGAGCGAGGTAAGCATCCTCGGAAAACGAGTGGTGACCGGCGAAGTGGAACGCGCACTGCTCGCCACTGGCGAAGTGAACGACTGTGCGGTGGTACACTATCAGGATGAGAAAGGGTCAGCCTATCTGGTAGGATATGTCGTACCCGCCACACGCTCGTTCAGCCTGTCATGGGTGAAGAACCGATTGGCACAGTATCTTCCCGCCTATATGATACCGGAGTTTTTCGTGCTGCTAAAGCAACTACCTGTAACCGCATCAGGACAAGTCAACACCCTCGCCCTGCCTGTAGTGCTCAAGGATTCAGCAGCAGGATAGAAACATATACATAAAATAAGCTCCTGACAGCGACGACCATGTTCCGGTTCTGCTGTCAGGAGCTTATTTGTTGCCAAATAATTGAAAGGTCAATCCTGTCACTCTTTCACACCGTAGGCAAGATCGCCTGCGTCACCAAGTCCCGGCACTATATAGGAGTGAGAATTGATCTCGGCATCTATAGCTCCTACCCATACGGTAGTCTTGTCGGCAGGGAATGTAGATTTCACATAGTCAATCGCCGCCTGAGAAGCAATGATCGAAGCAATATGCACATGAGCCGGCTCACCCTTGGTCAACAGCGCACGGTAAGCAAGCTCCATGGATGATCCGGTGGCAAGCATAGGATCGACAAGCACGAGGGTCTTGCCGTCAAGGCGCGGCGATGCGATATACTCGATGAACACATCGAAATTCTCCTTCTCGCGATACTTTCTGTAGGCTGAGACAAAGGCATTCTGCGCGCGGTCAAAGAAATCCAGAAAACCCTGATGGAAAGGTATGCCGGCGCGGAAAATCGTGGCAAGCACCACCTCCTCGGCAAGCACATCGCTCTGCATGGCGGCAAGAGGGGTGGCTATCTCCTTCCCGGTATATCTCATGCGCTTTGATATCTCATAGGCCATGATGCCTCCTATGCGCTGAAGGTTGCGGCGAAACCGCATCATGTCGCCCTGTATATTCACGTCGCGCAGCTCGGTCATGTACTGGCTGACAAGCGACGGTGTCTCTGCAAAATTTATTATTTCCATAACATCTTATTTATTTCCATGAGCGAGTCAGCTATTCAAGAGCGAGCCGGCTCTCTCTATCTCCTTATTTACAATATCGGTGAACTGATAGTTCTTCAGGCCCCAGCGGGGATATATCAGCAATTCGGGAGGTGACTGCGACACAAACCGCTCTATGGCTATGTCAGGACGCAGCCGCTTCACTATGGCGGCACACAGCCGCGCATAGCTTTCGGGCGTGAAGCGCGTCACATCGTAAAGCCCGCTTCCGACATCGGCGGCCATGCGGGTGCCGCGTATCAGCTGCAGCTGGTGAAACTTCACGACATCCACGGGAAGAGCGTTGACAGCGTCCACCGTGGCAAGCATCATCGCCTCGTCCTCGCCGGGAAGCCCGTTGATGATGTGCAGGCCGCAGGGTATGCCGGCGGCATGCGTGCGCCTTACGGCATCGGCGGTGTCAGCCCACGTGTGGCAACGGTTGACACGTGCGAGGGTCGAGTCGTGAGATGATTCCGCTCCATATTCGACCATAACCCACGGAAGCTCCCTTAGCCTTTCAAGAAGAATATCGGGCATGCAGTCGGGACGCGTGCCTATTATCACACCGTCAACACCGTCCACGGCACATGCCTCGTGATACATATCCATGAGTCTGCCGATATCTGCGGAGTGGGTGGACGTGTAGGACTGGAAATAGGCGAGATAACGCATCGCAGGATACTTGCGCGCAAAGAACCGCTTCCCCTCCTCAAGTTGCCCGGCCACACCCTTGACAGGACGGCAATAGCCGGGACTGAACGACAGGTTGTTGCAGTAGGTACACCCGCCCGTCCCTACAGTGCCGTCACGGTTGGGGCAGGAGAATCCGGCATCGACCGACAGCTTCTGCATCTTACACCTGAAGTGCTCCGCCAGAAAATCAGAAAAGTCTTTGTAATGCTTCATAAATGCATCAAAGGGGGACAACGACATCAGATCCTTGACGCGCGGTCAAGAAGCAGCGCGTCGAGAAGCACTATCGCCGTCATGGCCTCGACCACGGGAACAGCTCTCGGCACTACACAGGGGTCATGCCTCCCCTTCCCCTTTATCACCACAGGATTGCCGTAGCGGTCGATGGTGGCCACATCCTGCATCAGTGTGGCCACAGGCTTGAACGCTACACGGAAATATATGTCCTCGCCGTTGGATATGCCTCCCTGGATCCCTCCCGAGCGGTTGGTAAGCGTGTGCACACGTCCGTCCTCACCGGTCATGAAGGTATCGATGGCTTCGCTGCCACGCAGCTCCACCCCCTGGAACCCCATGCCGTACTCAAAGCCCTTGCAGGCGTTTATGCTCATCATGGCTCCGGCCAGCCGGGCGTTAAGCCTTCCGAACACCGGGTCGCCGAGACCTGCCGGCGCACCTTTGACAACACATGTCACCACTCCGCCTATGGTATCACCGGAATGTTTCACATCGAGTATCAGGCGTTCCATTTTTTCGGCAGTCGCCATGTCAGGGCATCTCACGGGATTGCTGTCAGTGAGCGAAAGGTCAAGAGAAGTGTATGGCTCTGTGACCTCGATGTTTCCCACCCGGGAAGTATAGGCACTTACGGTTATGCCATTCTGTTCCAGAGCCTGACGTGCAAACGCTCCGGCCACCACCCTTGTGGCAGTCTCACGCGCGCTCGACCTCCCGCCTCCGCGATGGTCACGCAGCCCGTATTTGGCGGTATATGTATAGTCGGCATGCGACGGGCGGAAAGTGTCACGCAGATGGTCATAGTCACCTGAATGCTGGTCGGAATTGCGTATGATGAAACCTATGGGGCATCCCGTTGTCACTCCGTCCATCAGCCCTGACAGCACCTCGACCGTGTCGCTTTCCTTGCGTGCGGTAGTGATTGCCGACTGCCCGGGACGACGGCGGTCCAGCTCGCGCTGCACTGCTCCGAGGTCGATTCTCACCCCCGCAGGCATACCGTCGATCACACCGCCTATAGCGGCTCCGTGCGACTCGCCGAATCCGGTGAAACTGAATATCTTTCCTATCGTGTTCATAATACAGATGTTTCAAAAGGTTGCGACATCAGCCACAGTCGCCCCACAGAACTCCACAAGTCTGCGCGGGTCGATCCTAAGCTGAAGTCCCCTCACCCCGGCGGACACGTATATGAAATCGTAGTCCATGACCGAGGAGTGGAAAAACGTAGGGAAAGGCTTCTTCATCCCTATCGGGGAACAGCCCCCGCGGATATATCCGGTGAGCGGAAGCAGCTCCTTCACATGTATCATCTCGGCTTTCTTGGCACCTGCCACCTTGGCCGCCTTTTTGAGATCGACCTCCATGTTGCCTGGTATCACACACACGAAATATCCCGCCTTCTCGCCATGGAGCACAAGAGTCTTGAACACACGGTTGATGTCCTCGCCAAGCTCCTCCGCCACATGATCGGCGGCAAGATTGTCAGGATCAACGGTATAAGGTATGAGTTCATACCCGATGCCGGCACGGTCAAGCAGACGCGCGGCATTGGTCTTGGATGCTTTGTCCTTTGATGACGCCATAAGATGATCAAGTTACCTTTTTGCAAAGATACGGAGTAACGGACACCGATAAAAGTTAATGATGGTTAAACTCCGGAGCGGGGCCTGCATATGTTGTACGACATGTTTTTGAAATATTAATGAATAATTAAGCATTATATCCCTAAAATATTGGGAAATAATTGTTAACTTTGCAAAATCTGTGAAAAAGCCCGGAAAGCTTTTTCCACATTAAGCTGCAAAAACGAAGAAAACACAAAAGCTGAATTAAAAATTTTATGAATCCAATCAAAAAAACCATCGCGCTTCCCGACGGCCGCACTATCACCCTTGAGACGGGTAAGCTCGCCAAGCAAGCCGATGGAGCGGTAGAACTCCGCATGGGCAACACCATGCTTCTCGCTACAGTCTGCTCGGCCAAGGAGGCCGGCGAAGGGGTCGACTTCATGCCCCTGACCGTAGAGTACAAAGAAAAATTCTCGTCCAACGGACGTTTCCCCGGCGGCTTCACAAAACGTGAAGGACGTGCCAGCGACTACGAAATCCTAACTTCCCGACTTGTCGACCGAGCACTCCGCCCGCTATTCCCCGATAACTATCACGCCGACACTATTGTACAGGTCACCATGTATTCGGCTGACGGACAGGACATGCCCGATGCGCTTGCCGGTCTCGCAGCATCAGCTGCCATGGCTGTCAGCGATATCCCCTTCAACGGCCCGATATCGGAAGTGCGTGTGGCACGCGTGGACGGCGAATTCATCATCAACCCCACATTCGACCAGTGCGAGCGTGCTGACATCGAGCTCATGGTAGGAGCAACCTACGAAAACATCATGATGGTGGAGGGCGAGATGAACGAAGTGAGCGAAAGCGACCTTCTTGAAGCACTCCGCGTGGCTCACGAGGCTATAAAGGTTCAGTGCAAGGCTCAGATGGAGCTCGCCGAAGAGGCCGGTGCCACAGTCAAGCGCGAATACTGCCATGAGGTCAACGACGAAGACCTGCGCAAGGATGTACGCGAGAAATGCTACGACAAGGCTTACGCCATAGCCAAGGCCGGATGCGCCGACAAGCACTGGCGTCAGGACAGCTTCGACGCAATATGCGACGAATATATAGAATCACTTCCCGAAGAGGAGCGCGAAGAGAAGGCTCCCCTCGTGAAGCGTTATTACCACGATGTGGAGAAAGAGGCAATGCGCCGCTGCGTCCTTGACGAGGGAATACGCCTCGACGGCCGCAAGACCAACGAGATTCGCCCCATCTGGTGCGAGACCGACTATATCCCGGGACCTCACGGATCAGCCGTGTTCACCCGCGGTGAGACACAGTCGCTCGCCACAGTCACCCTCGGCACCAAACTCGACGAGAAGATCCTCGACGATGTGCTCAACCAGGGTCGCGAACGCTTCCTGCTCCACTACAACTTCCCCCCCTTCTCCACCGGCGAGGCCCGCGCTCCACGCGGTGTAGGACGCCGCGAGGTGGGACACGGAAACCTCGCTCACCGCGCCCTCAAGCGCATGTTCCCGGACGACTTCCCTTACGTGTGCCGCATCGTCAGCGACATTCTCGAGAGCAACGGCTCGTCGTCCATGGCCACCGTATGTGCCGGCACCCTCTCGCTCCTTGACGCAGGCGTGAAGATGAAACGCCCTGTCAGCGGTATCGCAATGGGTCTTATCTCCGACGGCGAGAAGTATGCAGTGCTCTCTGACATCCTTGGCGACGAGGACCACCTCGGCGACATGGACTTCAAGGTGACAGGCACACGCAAAGGCATCACCGCCACACAGATGGACATCAAGGTCGACGGTCTGAGCTACGAGATCCTCGAAAAGGCTCTCAACCAGGCCAAGGAAGGCCGTCTGCATATACTCGACAAGATCGAGGAGACAATCCCCGCACCGCGCGAAGACTACAAGCCCAACGTGCCGCGCATCGTCACCATGCTCATACCCAAGGAGCTTATCGGTGCTGTGATCGGCCCGGGCGGAAAGGTGATCCAGGGTATCCAGGAAGCAAGCGGCGCAACCGTAAGCATCGACGAGATCCCCGAAGGCGGATACATCGAGGTGGCAGCAGCCAACAAACCGGCCATCGACAAGGCCCTCGAAATGATCAACGCCATAGTAGAGCTTCCTGAAGAAGGCAAAGTGTACACCGGCAAGGTGCGCTCGATCCTTGAGTTCGGCGCGTTTGTAGAATTCATGCCTAACCGCGACGGTCTGCTCCACATATCCGAGATCTCATGGGAACGCCTTGAGAATATGGAGGCTTCCGGTCTCAAAGAGGGTGACGAAGTACAGGTCAAGCTCATCGAGATCGACAAGAAGACCGGCAAATACCGTCTGTCGATGCGCGCACTTCAGCCCAAACCGGAAGGCTACGTAGAGCGCGAACGTGCACCCCGAGGCGAGCGCGGACCCCGCCGTGAAGGTGGCGAACGCCGTCCTCGTCGCGAAGGCGACCGCGGACCACGCCGCGAAGGTGGTGACCGCCCACGCCGCGAAAACCGCGAATAACGACACCTAACGATAAGGGTGAGTCAAAAAAATCCTTTTCTGACACATCCTCATCTCCTGACAACCTCATAAAGAATCCGGACCTGTCATCGTTTCTCCCGATGACAGGTCCGGATTCTTTACGTGTCCTTATATATGCTACTTCACATTCTTGTGGACAATCTTCCACACCACAGCATCATACGGAGGTATCATGGTGGCAAACGGCTCGGTGGACGACACCGTCTTGAGATCGGTCTCCCCCGAGAGCATCTCGCGCGACATGACCTCGCCCTCGGGAATGTTCAGCATCTCGAGAGCATGGCGGGGAATGTTGATGGCGAGGTCACAGGAATCGGCCGAGAAATTCACAGCTATGAGCAATGTGACACCGTCATAACTACGCAGGAACACATACTGACGGTGAGGATTGAGCGTGGGATTCTGATAGTTGACATACATCAGGTCATAGAAACGTCCCTGCGATATCGCATTCTCGCTGTTGCATAGCCTCAGCACTGTGGCATATTTGGCTCTCAGCCAACGCTCACGCGGAGTGAGCTGCGAGCCGTCGGGATTGCCGTTGTTATACCAGCGTCGCAGAGTCCCTACGCTCCAGTAGTCAAATATGGTGGTACGTCCGTCATATCCGCTGAAACCCTCGGCGTCAGTGGCCTGCTCGCCGAGCTCCTGTCCGGCGTATATCATCATGGGGCCTGTAGATATCATGGAGCTTACCACAAGCGAAGGTATCACCTTGGCGGGATCGCCGGCATAGAACTTCGAGCCGAATCTCTGCTCGTCATGATTCTCCAGGAAGTTGAGCATATGGGGCTGTATCCCCTCTATCGACTGCCAGCAGTTGGTGATGGTGGCAGCGGAGAAATTGGAGCACTGTATGCCGCGCAGAGTGTCATAAAGGTTCACCTTGTCATACAGGTAGTCAAACCCACCCGTGAAAATGAAATCCCGGTACAGAGCCACATCGTATATCTCGGCGATGAACTTTACGTGCGGATACCTGTCCTTGACATTGGGGATAGCCCACTGCCAGAATTCGATGGGGACCATGAACACCATGTCGCAACGGAAGGCGTCAATACCCTTCGAAGCCCAGAAACGCAGTATGTGCAGCATCTTGAACCATGTGTCGGGTATCGGGCTGTAATGGCCTGTGCCGTTGTAAGGATCACGGCCGTAGTTGAGCTTGACTGTCTCATACCAGTTGTTGACACCGGGGAAAGCAGAGAAACAGTCATCGCCCGTGGCCTTGGCAGGGAACTCTACATAAGCCTTCTTGCCCGAGCCAAGGTCAATCGACGGAGCAAAGAGCTGACGTGTGATATAGTAATAGTTATTGTTCGGAGAGAAGAACATGTCGGTGTCATCGTGCGAGCCAAAATCCTCTATGCCGGCTGGAGCGACGTCCGAGTGATAACGGCGGGCGGTATGATTGGGCACAAAATCTATTATCACCTCAAGGCCGGCGTCGTGAGTGCGTGCGACAAGCTCCTCGAACTCACCCATACGGTTGTCAACATCCACAGCAAGGTCAGGATCCACATCATAGTAATCCTTTATCGCATACGGCGATCCGGCCTGACCCTTCACCACATGCGGATTATCGGCAGGGACTATCCCCTTGTCCGTATAGTCGGTCTTGGTGGCATGTTCAATTATTCCGGTGTACCATACGGCATTGACGCCAAGCTCTTTAATCCCTGCAAGCACCTTGTCGGTGATATCCTTCATCTTTCCTACCCCGTTCTGGGCTATCGTCCCGTTGGGGACACATTTTTCATTAGTATTAGTAAACAGACGGGGAAACAGCTGATAGATAATTGGTTTTAGATCCATTTTCAATTTAGTTGGTTAAAATGTTCACGTCTTTTTGACATCCGACGGACGCACGAACCCGGCATTGAGAAGAGCCAGCATCGTATTGTCGTAGCCAGAACGGAACACCCTGTTTATCTCCTTGAGGTTAAATACTTTATATTTTGCAATATCATTGATACTTATTGCGAGGTCACACATGCGCATCTGCTCGGTGGAATTGTTCTTCACAAGCAGGTCATAAGTGAGCTGAGCCACATCGAGGATCGATTTTGGCTGGGAGCGTCGGGGCATAGGGGAACAGTTGATACCTATGAGATACTTGCACTTGTCTCTTAGGGCCCATGCGGGCAGATTGGCAACGACGCCGCCGTCGACATACATCACGCCCCCTATCTTGACAGGCTTGAACACTATCGGAATGCTGCACGATGCCGAGACGCATTCATCGACACTACCATCCCAGAATGCGACAGGCTTGCTGCCAATAAGATCGGTGGCGCACACCACCGATCTGACAGGCAGTTCCGAAATATCGTTGTAAGGTATGTGTTTGCGCAGGAATTTTCTGAAACCATCCATCGAGAAAAAACCGTCGCGGGGCAAAGCGAGCTCGGCAAAGTCACCGAACTTTGCATCACTGAACGCCTTGAGTATGTCCTGAGGTTTCATCCCCGAAGCATACATGACGGTTACCACCGCTCCCGCGCTCACTCCGCCTATCACATCGGGCCTTATGCCCATTTCCTCCAGAGCCTGAAGGGCCCCGGCATGCGCAAAGCCTCTCGCGCCTCCCCCGCTAAGGACGAGACCAAGTTTATAAGGCTTGCGCGAAAATCGAAGCATATCAAGCATAAGTAACTCTTATAAATTAGTTATTAAAATAATTTCAAGTAACCCTTAGTACTGACACATCCTTATTCGTCTTTTCGGCGATTTTCGCGCTGTCGCTCAGTCGTGTAGCTCGCTACACTCTTTCGCTCCATATCGAAAATCACTCGAAAATACTTCATAATTATGTGTCAGTTAATTTATGCGAGTTACTTAGGGGAGTATAATTTATCGCAAAATTACTTTTTTGATTTCAGTCCTGCAATATCAAGCCCCATAGCTTCCATCTCGAGAGAAGCCCATATGAAAGGACCGACACCTTTACCGTCATTGTCACGCACAGGCTCGCTGAGATAATAGGCGTACGATCCGTCACGCCGCTTGTTCTCCTTGACATTAGGCGCGGCCTTAAGCACAGCCTCGCTTATGCCCGGACCGAGACCGGCCACCGAGCAGCAATCGGTGAGCGACAGAGTCCCGTCAGGCTCCTCCCGCAGGAAATTGTTCACGATTCCCTTATAGGCTTTTATTCCGGCATCAAGATATTTGCGGTCCTTGACCCATCCCTTACGGGCAGCCTTGAGCAAGGCATATGCAAACATGGATGAGCAGGTGGCTTCAAGATAATTGCCTTCACGTCCGGGAGAATCCATGACCTGATACCACACACCGGTCTTCGGATCCTGCCACTTTATGACATTGTCGAATGTACGGGTCAGCAGATCGATCACCTCGCCACGGCGGGTATAGTCCTCGGAAAGGGCGTCAAGTATCTCCACCAAAGCCATGGTGTACCACCCTTGCGCACGTCCCCAGCAGTGCTGCGACAGCCCGGTCTCATTGTCGCTCCAGAACATCTCGCGACTCTCGTCCCATGCATGGCGGTTAAGTCCCGTCGCGGGATCGTAAGTGCGGTCGTAGGTAGCCTTGACCTGATCCACGGCATCATCATATATGGATATCGCAAGATCGGGCGAATATATGGTGGAGGCTGAGAGCACTCTGCCTGGAAGCCCCATGAATATGCCGTCGAGCCACACCTGATAGGCATATATCGCCTTGTGCCAGTACACACCTTCATTCGTGCGTGGCTGGTCATTGAACTGCTTCATGATAGTGTTTATGGCCCGCAGGTTCTTGGCCTCGGGAAATTCCCGGTACATGCGCGTGACAAAATGGACTGTGCGCGTATTGTCGAGATTGTAGTCAAGCAGACGATAGCCGCGTATCTTGCCGTCAGGAGCTATCATGCTGTCGGTGTACTGCTTGCAGTAAGCAAGTATGTCGTCACCGCCGTAACGCAGATATGTGTCAAGCATCGACTCAAGCTCTATGCCCACCACATATCCCCAGTTGGGGCGTTTGGAAAAATCGAGCAGACAGCTTGTGGGGAAACGCTTCATCTCCGAACGTGCCATCCATTCGGAATAATTTTTCGGACGCTCTGTCACATTCCTTACAGATGCCGCGGAAGCCCAGACGCAGCCGAATGTCATCATCATAAGAAGCCCGGCTGTTATAAGACTGATTTTTTTCATTGACTGTTTTTAAGGTATTGTCATATTACGGTAGCAAATGTACGCAAAAAAAATCACATATCCTCGCAATCTACGCAAGGGTGTGATCCCTTGCACAAAGATTCCGGGGATATGTGATTTTTTATGAGTTAGGTCAGTCCTTGAAACGGTCAGCGATGAATTCTATGAGCCGTTCCCCTCTGAGCCCTTCCGAAATGATGCGGTTGTCTTCGTCAAGGATGAACATGTGAGGTATGGCAAAGATATTATATACCGATTTCACTACGTTTCCTTCGCCAAGTTCCGACACATGTTTCCATGTCATTCCGTCAACCTCTATGGCTTTCGTCCATGCGTCCCTGTCAGTATCGAGCGACACGCTTATGATCTCAAGACCCTTGGACGCATAATCGGCATATATCCTTCGCAGTGTGGGATTCTCAGCGCGACACGGTCCGCACCACGAGGCCCAGAAGTCAAGGATTTTGACCTTGGCCTTCACTCCATAGAGAGACAGGGGCTCCCCGGAAGGTGTGGACATCGTGAAATCAGGTATCATTCCTCCGACAACAATGCGCGATATCCTGTCGGCCTCGGCTGCAAGAATCTTTCCGGCAACGGTGCTACGCGCATCCGGACCAAGCAATGCGTATTTTTCATGGACCGTCTTGTCGCTGACAAGTTTCCGGAGATCCGACACAAGCACCGATGCACTGACGAGATTGTCGTTGGCCGAAACAAACGCATCGCGCCAGCCATCAAACACACGTCTTTCCTCCTGTAAGGCACCTTTGAGCTGCAGTTTCCAGAAATAGTCATTGAGATCATAGCCGGTGCGGTAGTAATTCTCCACCGAGTCACAACGGCTCTGATACTTCAGTTCGATATCATGAAAATCGTTGCGCATACGCTGTAAATCTCCGCCGCCGCTCACGGTCCATGCATTGGGGTTACGCACATCAGCTTTCACCTCATATGCCTTGTCCTCCTCAAGCATCACAGGCACACGCATGCGTGAACCCTCCGACATTATCTCGGCCGCCAAAGGAGCGGACAAAGCCTCTCCGCTGAACACAAAGCTACCGTCGGGAGTAAGCGATGTGGCAATCGTGTCGATGCTATTGCGCCCAGTCTGCGTGACAAGATATATGCGTGTACCGCCGTTATTGTCAATCTTTCCGGTAACGTTATAGGCCGCTGACGCGGATATGAAGCCGCACACCGTCACTATGGCCGGAATCACGTATCTCTTCATGGATTATCAGTACTTGGCACGTTCTTTATACACTACTTCCACAATGCTTCCGAATCCGTCGTACTCTTTCAGCTTTTTCAACGGCTGCATGAGGTTGGGCACTTCATAGAACCTCACCTTTCCGCAGGTGGCTGCCGGTCCGCTCTTCACATCAGAACCGATCACCAGCTGGAAGGCGCGGGCCCGCTCCCAGTCGGCATAAGCCTCCCAGGCCACAAACGGATTGGACCTCAACACCTTGACCTCCTCGCCGGGGAATGTCAGCACAAGTACAGCCGGCTCGTCGGGTGTAGCCATGTTGAACTGATACACTTTGTCGCCGACAGCATAGAACAGATAGTCCCACTGGTGATGGAAAGCGAACTTTGTCGCAGACTCTATTTCCGGGCCTACAACCTTCCCGTAGGCAGCCTGCTCATTATAGCTGATGTATTCGCCCTCTTCCCACCAGTGTTCGGCCTCGATGTACTCGCCTCTCATATTGATCGTATAGAAGTAAGTGTCGTTAGTGGCAGGGTCGCGCAGCACAGAGTGTATCGGTCCGGCTTTGGTCGACTCCATATGCAGCATGTCGCGGCCTGTAGGATTGTCAAATATATGCCGACCCTTGAAGTCCATTACCGAAGGGTACACCGAATTATTGTGAATCTGTATGAACTGTCTGTGATCGGCATCATACATTATCACAGGATTACACCCATTATTGGCATTACTGTGGTTTACACATATAAACGGTGCCGGCTTGAACGGAGTGGTACCGTTGAGACGTGTGAGCGGGAATTCGAAGAAAGCCCCGTCGACATTGCGGGCTATGGTATATATGTCATCCTTCTCGTCAATTATCGCCCACAGGTTGCGCCCTGCAAACTTCGATATCGCCGAAGCCTTGACACGCACACTTCCGGGCGAGACACCGAAACGCCACACCAGACTGTTCTCCTCAGCTATATGCAGATCCACACGATCAAGATTCCAAGTGTTCTTGTCAGTGACAAGCAATGTTGCTTGGTCTCCAAGATCGTAATTAAATATGAGCCTCTCGGGCTTTCCGAGGTCCATATCCACATCCTGGAATATGTCATGAGAAAGCAGATCCTCTGTCTCGCTGCGGTTATACACTATGTCGAGACGGCACTTGTCGTTTACATTGCTGAGGATCAGCCACCCCTCATTGGTGACCGAACGCACCATCAGATAGAAGCATGTGGTCCACGTGACTCCGGTCGACTTGTCCTTCACATTGAAAAACGCCGAGTACTTTCCGGGTGAAAGCGTCACCGGCTGATTGATCCGGCGTGTGGTGCACACTGTGATCTCCTCTGCGTCAATGGCACTCCAGTCTGTGCCAAGAGGCATGATACGCCACTCATATTCGTAGGCTGATTCATCATTGACACCTAAAGATGACTTCAACTGCGGATCAAAATCGATATTGTCAATGAATGCCACCACGTCATAGGTCTTTCCTTCCTCAGGGCTTTTATTCCCACGCTCAAGCGAGACTTCATTGATTTCCGTGTAATCATAGTTGCCTATATCATCGGCACATCCTGCCGACCACAACGCGGCGGCAACAACCACCGGTATATATAATAGTTTTTTCATTTCGTAAATGTTTTTTAGATGTTATCTGTCAGACTCCACCCCCATTTTCATCGGCTCGCCATCCTCATCAAGTATCGGATTGTCAGGATCCTTGGCATTCTGCTCATCCAGCCAACGCTTCATGAACGCACCGCAGAATTTAAGATAGCCGGCCGAAAGCTTGGCTTTGTCTACCCAGTCCTCACGTTCGATCTCCATAACATCACATATGAGCGCAGCCTTTGTCTGAGACCATGTCCCAAAATATGGCTGTCCTCTATAATCCCACCATATAGGCATAGGGAACGACTCATCGATGCGTATCACACGCTGCAGATCGATAGGTCTCGTAACAGTCTCTCCTGTTACGTCTTTGTATCCTATTGCCCTGGAAAAATGGAACTTCAGCTCATCGCTCTCCACAAGGCTGATCCTGAAACGCCGTGGGCTGTCCTTCAGACCCGGACGGCGCAGCACTTCAATCTCTATCGGAGTCTCTGCCTTACCCGCTGCAATGACATATTCCAACGGAGGCATAATATAGTCAACCCCGTCTTTAGCAGCATTTTCATCTTCCGGATCCGTCTCTACCCGTATGCTGAACTTCCGGTCGACAGGAGCTGTATTTCCAAACAATTTTACATTTAAAATCAGTTTCTGACCTGTAATATCCGATTTCTTAAGTCCCCAGTGCACATCGATAGTGTCATTGAGTATCTCGGCTTCCTCATACCATGGATCGAAATATATTCCGTTTCCACCCTCATATGTATCGAGCGACTTTTCACAGCCTGTGAAAAGGTATGCCGACATGACAAGCCCGAGTGATATAATTAAATTTTTCATATCGATAGTCTTATGAAATTGTGTTAGTTGTACTGTGATTCCTCTTCAGGTATAGGCAACGTGTATTTGGTGAGAGGCGACACCCTGAAAGGATAGTCGTTATACTCATCGGTGGCCGAACGCATGCTCGAACATTTGTTGCGCTTATACCAGAAGAAAAGCTGTCCCTCTCCGAAGAATTCCTTTATCCATTCCTTATACAGGGCAGAATATTTGTCGGTAGGATCGTCCAGCTCACCGTATATCCTTTTAATCCCTTGCAGTCCGCGGGCATTGCGGAATTCATTGAACCGTGTCATGCGCTCCGTGTCATCCGGACCGGTCTCCGCAAGAATCAGGTATGCCTCGCTCACACGCATCATCGGTATCATCTGACTGTAAAGCGAGTCAGCCCCCTGGTATTTGTTGAACATCCTATAGGTGGTACCGCTGAGCTCCACGGAGTTCTTGAATGACGCTCTCACACGATAGTCGCTGGCTGCGACACTCCCCTCGAAAATGTTCTGGAGCACATTGTCACGGGGAGCCAGCAATGTGGAAGTCTTGAGGTTGTTGGCATCAAAAAAAGTGGTGAACAGATTGTCGCGCTGCAGGTTCTGCAAGGCAAAAAGCACCTCGGTCGAGAACACCCTGTCGACACTCGAACGTGTAAGCACTATAGGATTCACCCATGGGAAATAACGTTCCTGCAGATCCACCACCCTCTTGGAGTATGTATAGGCATTCTCTTTGTCATGCATATAGTAATAACACCTTGCCATGAGCCCGTAGACGGCATACAGATTGAGACGCAGATTTCGGAAACTCAAGAACACATCCTTAGGGTTACCTGCTACTCCGTAATTCACTATCGGATCATCCTTCAGCTCCTCCTCAGCCACAGCAAGGTCGGCGAGGACCTTCTCCATGAACTCTATGGACGACAGCTGGGGATTGACCTCAAGCTGAAACTCAGTATAATACGGAATGGCAGTAGCGGACTCGTCCGGAGTATATCTTGAGCCGAAAAGCCGGAACAGGTCAAAGTGGAGATATGCACGCAGGGCATACGCCTCCCCTTTGATCAGGTGATAGTACTCATCGGGAAGCACGTTGCGGTGCGTCTCGCAGTTGCGTATTATGAGGTTGATGTTGGCTATGAGTTTGTAAGCCTTGCCCCAAATGCTGCTCAGGCGTGATTGGGCGGCAGATCCTCCAAATTCAAGCTGCATTATCTCGAGTGCGGTCTTATTGTCCTGGCCTATGTCATACCTCTGCGCCATTATCTCTATGAACTCGCATGACAGGGTCCTGCCATAAAGTTCGTTGACATTCAGATCGATATATATGCCGTTGAGAGCCTGCTTGAAGCCCGGAATAGTCGAGAAATTCTGTTCCTCAGAGATACGGTCGCTCGGCTGCACGTCCAGAAAGTCGGAGCATGACGCGCACAAGACACCGAGCATTACAAATATGTGAGATATCTTTATTTTCATGATTGTATGGTATTCCGGTTAGAAGTTTATGCCGACAGCGAAGCTTACACTGCGCGAGAACGGATAAGATGTGCCACGCTCGTCCTTGATAGTCGACCACCTGGCTATATCATTCATATATGCGCTGAGTGAAATGCCCTGGAAGCCGATAGTCTCCATCCATTTTGACGGAAGCTCCCATCCGAGATGCACTGACTCGATGGTAAAGTAATCATTGTCCTGTACAAAGCGTGATGACATGGGGGTCCTTGTGGTCTCACGTATCCCTTTGAACTTGGCAATGTCTCCGGGCTTCTGCCAGCGATCATAAAGGGCTCGCTTGTCCTGATTGGATGACAGGTCTGTCCTGGATATGCTCTCCACCTTGTTGTAAAGCGTGGAGTTGAATGCTTTGCCGCCAAAGCTGTAACGGCAATACACACTTGCCGAGAATCCCTTCCAGTAGAGAGTATTGCCTATGACACCCTCAAGATCGGGACGGGTGTCGCCGACCACCACCTCATCGCTGTAGCTGTGCTTGAACGTGTATGCGCCACTCTTGGTGATGAATATCTCCTGACCGGTTGCCGGATCGATGCCTGCGGAGCGCACAGCCCACAATGCCGTGGGGGAGCCGCCGTCATAATAGCGTGTGAGGCTCTTGGAGATGTTCTCTCTGTTGAACTGGTTGAGCTTGTCACCTATCTTGCGGTACTCGGCCGAGTTGTGCGCGAATGAAACACTCAGAGTCCAGTTGAGGCTCTTGCTCGGATTGTAGAGGATGGCGTAACGCACGGTGCCGCTGAATCCCTTGTTGACCTGCTGTCCTATGTTGGCAAGACGGCTCGTGGTGCCCACCGACAGGGGCACGCCGATCGATGCGAGCAGTGGATCGGTGTTCTTCCGGTATATGTCAAAGTTGATATGGAAGCGGTTCCACATGCTCAGATCAAGGCCCACATTGAGATCGATGGTCTTCTGCCATTCAAGATTAGGATCGCCGAAAGCATCAATTAGCACACCTGTGCCGAAGTTGTTGAGCATCCAGTTGTTGTACCGGTAAGTGGTGATGGCGTTGAACGACCCGAACGACTGGTTGCCGGGATTGCCTATGGAGCCGCGTATCTTGAGCATATTGAATATGCCTGTATGGTTACGTATGAAATCCTCGTAAGCGAGGTTCCACCCGATACCGAATGCCCATGTGGTGGTGAAGTGCTTGTTGGAGCCGAACACCGACGTGCCGTCCATACGGATATTGGCATCAAGAAGATACTTGTTCATGAACGCATAGCCGCCGTTGAAATAAAAGTTGGCTCCTCGGCTTGTATAGTCGCTGTAGGCAGGCTTGCCCATATCCGTGTAACTGTTAGCAAATCCCGGAGTTGTGAAGTCACCTTCGGGGAAACCCTGGGCGTCAAAGCTCTTGTCTTTGCTCTTGCTCTCCCTGACCGACGCGCCTATCACGGCATTTACCTGATGCTTGCGGGCAAACAGTTGTCCGTATGTCACTGACAGATCGGCGTCATAGCTGAACGAATCGGACCGGTTATTGCTGTAGGAGCCTTTCTTCAGCAGCTCCGACTGATTGAACCTGGTGTCGGAAGGTGAGGTGAACTGCTCTGTCTCCGATGTAGACTTGGATATGCTGAATCGACCGCGCACCATAATCTGGTCGATGGGGCGGTACTCCATATTGAAATTGTTGCGCACGCTCCAGGAATTTCCCTTGTCGTAGCTGTTCTGGGCAGCATTCCAGAGCGGATTGGCAACATAAATATAAGAGCTGTTCCCGGAAGCATCCTCCGGACATTCAAGCCACTGGTCCACGCTGCCGTCGGAATTATACTTGGGATAGTAGGGATTGGCCTGTGCATACTCCGAAAAGCCCACCACCGGATTGGTCATGTCGGTGTAATCGACTGTGATCTTATCGGTGAAACTCAGTTTGCCCGTACGGTATATGATATCCATGTAACCTCCGGCGACATTTCGCTTGGAGTCCTTCATCACACCGTCGATACGATTGTAATTGAGTCCGATGCCGAACCTCAGGTCGCTTGATCCGCCCTGTATATACAGGTTGTGGCGTTGGTTGATGCCGTCCTGAAGAGGTTCTGACAGCCAATACGTGTCGACGCCGCGCAACACATTTCCGAGCAGACGGTTGTAGCGCACCTCCGCAAGCTCCTGTGAGTCGGCGAGGTTGGATTCAAAATTGCCGGCAAGACGCTCGAACTCAAGCTTCTCGGCCGCATTCATGAGATTATAGTCACTGAGGTCAGCCCAGGAGTAATTAAATGAACCGTTATATGTGAGCTTGAGTTTGCCCATCTCAGGAGCCTTGGTCTCGACCACTATGACACCGTTGGCCGCCTTGGAGCCGTATATGGCTGTGGAAGCGGCATCCTTAAGGATATTGACTGACTCGATGCGGTCCATGCTGAGGTCCATGATGGTCTGGAGCGTGGTCTCGAATCCGTCGAGTATGAACAGCGGCTGATTGGGGTCCTGACCGAACTGCTCCTTAAGCCCGACAATAGAGCTTTTGCCACGGATCTCAAGGTCAGGCAGACGGTTAGGGTCGGAACCGAACTGATTGTTCTCGATCACGGTGAACGCAGGGTCGAGAGTCTTGAGGCTCTGTATCAGGTTAAGATTGCCGGCCATTTTCAGCTCTTCAGCCGAGAATGACGATGCGGAACCTGTGAAGCTCTCCTTGTTGCGCGAGTATACTCCGGTCACCACTACTTCACTGATGCTCTCGGCATCATCCTCCATAGTGATTTTCATGCGGCGGCCCACAGTCGCCTTAACCTGCATAGGCTTCTTGCCTATGTACGTTATGGCGAGTGTCTGACCGGCTTTGCCCGGTATCGAAAACTCGCCGTTTACATTGGTCAGAGCCGCCTTGTCGGTCTTGACTATTCTGACAGTCACACCGGGAAGCGGTTCACCCTCGGCATCAAGGATGAGTCCTGTGATCAACGACTTGCTTGTCGTCTTGTCCTTTGTCCCGCTTCCGCTCTGTTGGGCATACGCCTCCAGAGAAACAGTAAACAGTGACAGGACCAACAACAGGAATAGATGAAGTCCTTTCGCTTTCATAAAAAAAGAATCAGGGGTTTGATAAATGATTGGTTGATAAATGTGTACTAAGTAAGTTTTTATTTGTTCTAAGTAAGTTTTCTTAATGACTTTTTGCAAATGTAAACAAAAAATCACCCCCCCCAATTCTTTAACTATTATTAACTATATTTAACTTCGTGTTTTTAAGATTGATTGCCATGCGATTGCTCGCTATAATGCATGATTTTTGTTACCTTTGCATTTATGAAATTCAAGGATATTCCGGCTCACGAGAATGTGAAACGCCAGCTGCGCGACATGGTGGCTGACGGAAGGGTGCCTCATGCCCTGCTGCTCCACGGACCGGCCGGCTCAGGAAAATTCATGCTTGCCAGAGCATTCGCACAGTACATACACTGCGAGCATCCCACCCCCGACGGAGAGCCGTGCGGGGAATGTCCGGCATGCGTGCAGCACCGGACATTCAACCATGTTGACACGCTCTATGTGTTTCCCGTGGTAAAAACCGACAAGCTCAAAGAGCCGGTGTCGGACGACTACATCGGAGAGTTCCGTGACTTCATGACCTCAAGTCCATACATGGATTTTGACAAATGGGCCTTCTCGTTTGACAAAAAGAATGCCCAGCCTATCATATATGTGTACGAAAGTGCCGCTCTGGAACGCCGTCTGTCGGTCTCAGCCACAGCCTCAAAATACAAAATCGTGATAATGTGGCTTCCGGAAAAGATGAACGAGCAGGCAGCCAACAAGCTCCTGAAGCTCATCGAGGAACCTTATCCCGGGACTCTGTTCATACTTGTGAGCAACGATGCATCGGCAATACTTCCCACCATCCGTTCGCGCTGCCGCCCCGTGGAAGTCACGCGTCTTGACGACGCGACTGTGGCCGGATATCTCACAGGCCGCCTTGCCATGGACCCTCAGGACGCCATGGCTTCAGCCCACATAGCAGGCGGCGACATCAATGCCGCGCTGCGCACAGTGGACGCAACAAGTGTGAGCAGGATGTTCTTCGACTACTTCGTGCAGCTCATGCGACTTGCCTACCAGCGCGACGTCAAAGGACTGAAGCAATGGAGCTCGGATATCACCTCAATGGGCAGAGAGCAGGAAGTGAAGTTCTATGGATACTGCACAAGGCTGATACGCGAGAATTTCATATTCAACTTCAATCTTCCGGACATAACATACATGAACCGGACGGAGTCGCAGTTCAGCCAGCGGTTCGCACGCTTCATAACCGAACGCAATGCCGAGGACATAACAAGACACATGGACCTCGCCGCCCGCGACATAGCCGGAAACGCCAACGGCAAGATAGTCAACTTTGACTTCGCCATAAAGATGATCATACTAATAAAAAATTCATAAAGCAAGGAGGAGGCGGACACAATGACACCGTTCCTGCGACAGGTAGCAGAGGTATATCTCGCCAATGAGCGCGAGAATCTGATGGATTATTGCTTCGTGTTCCCCAACAAACGAAGCGGCACATTCTTCCGCCACCATCTTCAGCAACTCGCCAAAGGGTCACCGTTCGGGATGCCCGACATATCCACTATCGGCGAGCTGACGGCACGTATAGTTCCGCTTGCGGAAGCTCCGAGAATGGAACAGCTCTTCATTCTCTACAACGAATACCGCAAGATAGGCGGAGAGGACATTGACTTCGACCGTTTCCTGTTCTGGGGCGAAATGATACTGAGCGACTTCAATGATGTGGACCAGTATCTTGTTGATCCGTCAAAGCTGTTTGTCAACCTCAGGCGTTACCGCGAAGTCAGCGCAAACTATCTTACCGACGAGCAGCGCGATATACTTTCAAGATACTGGGGCGAGCAGTTCGCGTCACCGTCGCCTGACCGGTTCTGGGAACACCTGCACTACGACTCTCCCACTTCACTTGAACAGAAGTTCCTCAGACTGTGGGAAGTACTCGACCTGCTGTATCAACGGTTCACATCAACCCTGCAGGATGCCGGCATGGGGACACAGGGGATGATGGCGCGCCGGGCTGTGGAGGGGCTAAGGAAATGCCGCACCTCTGATCTGTCAAGCCGAAGATACATATTCGTGGGCTTCAACGTGCTCACTCTTGCCGAACTGTCGATGTTCGAGCTTCTGGACTCACGCGGTGTAGCTGATTTCTACTGGGACAACGCATCACCTGCCTTACGCGACAAAGGGAACGCCGCATCGCGTTTCATTGACCGCAACACCGCAAGATTCCGCTCACGCTACGACATAAATGCCCTGTATCCCATACCTGACGGAAAATTTCCGGAAATATACCTCAAAGGGATTCCATCCTCGGCCGGACAAGCCAAGATGGCCGGCAAACTTCTGGACCAATGGATCACCGACGGCACCATACCTGACCCAGCAAATGCCATAAACACGGCCGTAGTACTCCCCGACGACTCTCTGCTCATACCTATGATACACTCGGTGCCGGAACGCATGTCGCAACTCAATGTCACAATGGGACTTCCGATGCGCACCACTTCCTTCGCATCGCTCATCAATTCGCTTGTGTCGATGCACCTGCGCGCCACCGAGACACGCGGGGAATGGTGCTATTTCTATGATGACATAAAAAATGTGGTCACACATCCGCTTCTCGAAGCCATCGACCGCGAGGGATGCGACTCCATAATGCGCGCGCTCATGCAAAAGCGCATATATATGCTCCAGGCATCCGAGGCACAGCGTCTGGCACCGGCCACCGCCTATGTATTCGCGCCAATCGAGAACCCGGACTCCATCGACAGTGTGTACAGCTATTTCCACACCCTGCTGACCTCGCTCAAAGATGCCATAGGCTCCATTGACAGCGACCCGGAGAGATTCTTCATATGCTCCTATCTCGATGCCCTCGACGACCTGAGAAACGCCGCCTCGAAATGGGGCGTGGCCATGAAGGACTCGACATTCATACAACTGCTGCAGAAATCCATCTCGGGAATATCCGTGAGCTTCACAGGCGAGCCTTTGCGCGGATTGCAGATCATGGGAGTGCTCGAAACTCGCGCGCTGGACTTCGACAACCTTATAATACTGTCGATGAACGAACGCATATTCCCCCGCAAGCACTACACACGCTCCTTCATCCCCGACTCGCTACGGCGCAGCTACGGCATGGCGACAACCGATTTCCAGGAATCCATATACGCCTATTATTTCTACCGGCTCATAAGCCGCGCCGGAAAGGTAGCAATATACTATGACTCCCGCAACGGGGCGACCTACTCCTGCGAGATGTCACGCTACATCACACAGCTGATATATCTGCACCCGGAGTGCAGGATCACACACACCTTGGGCACTTATGAATTCACCCCTCCGGAAAAGCCGGTCATATCCATAGAGCGCACGCCGCAAATCAGGCAGAAGCTCATGGCATTCTGTACCCCCGGAGGCCGACCGCTGTCAGCATCCTCTATCAATGACTACATCAACTGTCCGCTCCGATTCTATCTCCAGCAGATAGGAGGGCTTGATGCCGACAATGACCTAACCGACTATATGGACTCGGCCACCTACGGCACCATAGTGCATGCCGTAGCCGAAAAGGTCTATACCGGATGGCGCGGCAACGCCGGCTCGGTAAAGATAACGGATGATATGCTCGACGGCATAATAAAATCAAAAAGCACTCTCGACCGCCTTATCACCGAATGTATAAACAAGGAGTTCAACCGCAGAGGCGAGGGTGACACAACACCACTGGCCGGCGAAGCAAGAGTGATGGGCAACCTCATAAAACATGTGCTTGTGAAAATGTTTGAGGAGGACAAGAAATTCACCCCCTTCGACTTCATTGACGCCGAACACAAGATAGAGGGCACCATGAGGCTCGCCGACGATCTGACCATAAATATCAAACAGTACATCGACCGTGTGGACCGCGTGTATCCGGCCGGAAGCTATGGCGATCCGACACGCGGATGCATAAGGATAGTCGACTACAAGACCGGGGGCGACAAGACTGATTTCACATCGCTCGACCAGCTCTTTGATCCGGCGGCGAAGGACCGCCGACACGCTCTGCTCCAGGCATTTTTCTATGCAAAGGCTTATGCGGAGAAATTCAGATATGACGGGCCTATACAACCGGTCATATACAAACTCAAGACCCTCTACAGCGAAGGGCTCAAGCCTATATCATTCAACAAAGCACCCTTGACCGACTATCGTGAGATCATCGATGAATACATGAAGCGTTTTGAAACGGTGGTACGTGAGATCGTCCTGTCCGACAAGCCATTCACTCAAGCCGAATGCGAAGACACCTGCTCTTTCTGCCGGTTCAGGACACTGTGTCGCCGTCAATAACACATACCCCCCACCACCGATGAAAGTCTACATTCACGTGCCGTTCTGCCACTCCAAATGCGCCTACTGCGACTTCTATTCCACACCTAAGAGAGACCTTATGGAGGCCTACACCGACACTGTGGGCAAGGAATGGAGCATAATCGGAGTCAACGCTGTCCCTGACACTCTCTACTTGGGCGGAGGCACACCTTCGAGCCTTCCGCTTCCTTTGCTTGACAGGCTTATAGCAAGTGTGCCCGCGCCACATCCCCTAAGGGAATTCACCATCGAGGCCAATCCCGAGGATGTCACCCGCGCATGGACCGAGCATATCGCGGCAAAAACTGCGATAGGCCGCGTGAGCATGGGCATACAGACATTCGATGACATCCTGCTGAGTTTTCTCGGCCGACGGCACACAGGCGCGCAAGCTGCCGATGCTGTGAGCATGCTCCGCAAGGCAGGAATAGGCGACCTGTCATGCGACCTCATATACGGACTGCCCGGTCAGACGCTCGATGCCTGGAAAAGGGATCTCGACAGGCTCATAGACATGCGTCCCGAACATCTCTCAGCCTATCTGCTGAGTTTCGAGCCCAAGACACGCCTTGGCGTAATGTTGCGGAAAGGCACAGTCAAAGAGGCCGCCGACGAACTTGCGGAAGAGATGTATGCCTATCTTTGCAATGCCACACGCACCGCTGGATACCGGCATTACGAGATATCCAATTTCGCGCTACCCGGCCATGAAGCGGTGCACAATTCATCTTACTGGGACGGCTCCGACTACATAGGCCTCGGACCGGGCGCACATTCCATGGCAGGAGGAGTCAGATGGTCGAACCCTCCCTCACTTAAGGACTATATATCCTCACAGGGGAAAGGATTTCGAGTCATCGAAGAGGAGGACTCCAAGAACAGATTCAATGACTTGCTCATCACATCGCTGCGCACATCAAGGGGACTCGACCCCGGGAGTGTCCCGGAGGAGTTCCGCCAAGAGTTCGAGAGCACGGCATCACGCCTCATACACTCCGGTTCACTTGTCATGACTCCACAGCACCGTCTTGCAATCCCTGAGGAGAAATGGCTTACAAGCAACAGCATTCTCCTCGATCTGATAGTTGTCTGAATCAGAACAGGGAGCGCATCCCGTGGTCCTGACGGTAAGCGTCATCGGGATGGTAGCTCGACCCGTCGAAACAATGGGTGCACACCGATTCCTTGGGCAGACCGATGCTGTCGATGAGGGTCTCTATCTTTGAGAACTGCAGGGTAGAAAGTTCCAGCCGGCGTGCGATCTCCGCCACAAGCCTGTTATACTCCGGCGTTCCGGTGGTGGCATACGCCTTGAGATTCTTGTCAGGATCACCCTCAAAATCATTTATTATCTGACGCGTGATAAGCTCCATGTCGCTCTTGGAAGATGTGAAGCCTATGAAAGGGCATCCATAGACAAGCGGCGGACACGAGATGCGGGCATGCACTTCGCGCGCGCCGCACTCGTAGAATGTGCGCACATTGTCGCGGAGCTGCGTACCGCGCACTATAGAATCATCGCAGAACACCACGCTCTTGTCATGAAGTATGGCACGGTTGGGGATAAGCTTCATCTTCGCCACAAGCGCACGGCGTGACTGGTTGCCCGGAGTAAAGCTGCGCGGCCATGTGGGAGTGTACTTCAGCACAGCCCTGCGGTAAGGAATACCCCTCCCTTCGGCATAGCCGAGCGCATGCCCGACACCGGAATCAGGAATTCCGCAGACACAGTCGGCCTCAGTTGGATCCTCATGACCCATCTGGCGTCCCGCCTCCTCACGCACATCCTCGACATTGATCCCCTCATAGTCACTTCCCGGGAAGCCGTAGTAAACCCAGAGGAAAGAACATATCTGACAGCGCGAAGCCGGCTTCTGAAGCACCTCGACACCATCGGCACGCAATCGCACGATCTCACCCGGCCCCACGTCGCGCAGACGTTCGTAGTCAAGATTGGGGAATGCCGAAGTCTCGCTCGCCGCAGCATATGCCCCCTCCTTATGCCCTATCACTATGGGAGTACGCCCCAGATAGTCACGGGCCGCAATAATGCCGTCCTCGGTGAGGATGAGCATGGAGCAGGAACCTTTTATCTTCTTATATACAAGATTTATGCCATCGACAAAGGTCTTGCCCATATTGATCAGCAGGGCCACCACCTCCGTCTGGTTTATATTGTTGGCCGACAGCTCGCTCAGATGCATGCGTTGCTCAAGAAGTTCTGCTGCGATCTCGCGCAGATTATTGATCTTGGCCACCGTTACCACCGCGTAACGCCCCAGATGGGAGTTCACTATAATAGGCTGCGGATCAGTGTCACTTATGACACCGAGCCCCTGATTGCCGGCAAAATGGTCGAGTTCGTCCTCAAACTTTGATCTGAAATAGTCTCGCTCGAGGCTGTGGATAGTACGGTTAAAGCCCTTCTCAGGGTCGAAAGTAACCATTCCGGCACGCTTTGTGCCAAGGTGAGAATGATAATCAGTGCCGTAGAACAGGTCGTTGACACATGGCTCGCGCGAAATCGCGCCGAAAAAGCCTCCCATAGGATATATAAGAATGATTGGACGTTAATGATTTTTCGCGGTGCAAAGTTACAAAAAAATACCCTATATACACAACATTCCCGAACCTCAAATAAGAGATCCGGGAACGGTATATGGTGCAAAATAGAGCATTCAGCCCTATGTTTACTTGAGTATGTCCTTTACAGCATCGTTAGGAACCATCTGTTCCTGGAATGTATAAGCACCGGTCTTCGCCGACTTAACGACCTTTATGACCTTGCTGTAGGTGCGGCCCTCTCCCTTCTGGAGAGTTGCAACGACTTTCTTTGCCATGAGTCAGTGAGATTATTTAATTTCCTTGTGTACGGTAACTCTCTTGAGGATGGGGTTGTACTTCTTCAACTCCAGACGCTCGGTGGTGTTCTTGCGGTTCTTGGTGGTGATATAACGCGAGGTGCCGGGCATACCGCTTGCCTTGTGCTCGGTGCATTCGAGGATGACCTGAACGCGATTTCCTTTAGCTTTCTTTGCCATCTCTTAAATGATATCTAAGTATTTGATTTCGTTGATGTAACCCTTTGCGGCAGCTTCCTTGATAGCTGCATCCAGACCCTTCTTGTTGATGGTGCGGAGACCTGCGGCCGAGATGGTCAGTGTGATCCAAGCTTGCTCCTCAACCCAGAAGAATTTCTTGTTGAAGAGATTGACGTCAAACTTGCGCTTTGTGCGACGCTTTGAGTGCGACACATTGTTGCCCACCATTGCTTTCTTGCCGGTAATCTGACAAATTTTTGACATGGCTGTTGGTTTTTATCTCTTTGATTTATTGTTTATTATCGGGAAGCGTGGACCACCGTCTCATGCCTCATATCGCTGCACGGCGCATCATTTCCGTTCAACTTTTACATAAGGTGCCACGAATTTCGACTGCAAAGTTAAGTACTTTCAAGCGTTTTACCAAACATCATTAGCTTTTATTGATCATTTCTTACACTATTTAACATAGTGGAGATGCATCATGGTTTCTCGCTCCATGATGCATCTCTGTCATGATTCATTACTATACTATGCCTGCGGTGACGACGGCTTGGCCTCCCATCCGAGGGCACTTGCTCCGAGCACTGCGGCATCGGCCTCCTTCAGCTCAGACAGGAGCACCTTTACTTTGCCTTTGAACATGTTCATCATGTTCTTCTCCATTGATTCCTTCAGAGGACGCATCAGCAGATCGCCCGACTTGGCAAGACCGCCAAACAGGATGATAGCCTCAGGGGAGGAGAACACTGTGAAATCGGCAAATGCCTCGCCGAGTATATTGCCGGTGTATTCAAATATCTCAGAGGCAAGCTTGTCGCCGTTGACGGCGGCATCGTACACATCCTTGGATGTGATAGCCTCCATAGGTATGTTACGCAGCGTCGACGGTTCAGTGCGTATCTCAAGGAATTCGCGTGCCGTGCGGGCGACTCCTGTGGCCGAGCAATAAGCCTCAAGACATCCTGTACGACCGCATCCGCAAAGACGCCCGTTGTTTCGCTTCATGATGGTGTGGCCGAGCTCTCCGGCAAATCCGTCATGACCGTATACGAGCTGACCGTTTATGACGATTCCGGAGCCGACACCCGTACCGAGAGTGATCATGATAAAGTTTTTCATACCTCGGGCCGCGCCATAGGTCATCTCGCCTATAGCGGCGGCATTGGCATCGTTGGTAATGGCCACAGGGATTCCGAACTTATCGCTCACCATCTGAGCCAATGGCAGCGGCGTTGGCCAGGGAATATTTACAAATTTCTCTATCATCCCGGTATAATAGTTCGCATTCGGGGCACCTATGCCGATACCATGCACTTTGCCAACAGCATCATTGGCCTCGAGCAGACGCATTACATTGTCATACAGCTCATCTATATAATCATTGACATCAGCATGCTTGAGTGTCTTGATCGACGAACTTGCTATCACTACGCCACGGGCGTCAACGATACCGAATACAGTGTTGGTACCGCCTATATCGATACCTAATACATAAGGCTTCATGGATTGAAATTTATATGATATAATTGTAAATGCTACGCACAAACTTACACATTTTTTCCGAATAATCATCCTCTATGCCCTATTTTTAGGGGATTTTAATACATAATGCCACCCGATATGATGGCACACTCCCCCGCGACATTGCCTATGCCACAGACTTTCAGACCCTATGATATCCTTGACCAGTCATGTATACGCGAACTGAGGCGTGCGAGCTGCCGCACAAGCAAGGCACTCGCCGGAGAGGAAAGATCAGGGTCGGCGTCAAGTATATCGCATGCCGCATCACGCGCCATCTGTACTATCTGTCCGTCGGTGGCAAGATTGGCTATATGCAGGTCGAAAGGTATGCCGCTCTGCATGGTGCCCTCTATGTCGCCCGGGCCGCGCATCTGCATGTCAGCCTCGGCTATGACAAAGCCGTCGGTGGTCGAGGTCATAAGCTCAAGACGCTTTCGCGTATCCTTGGCTATCTTGCGTTTCGTCATGAGAATGCAGTAGCTCTGCCCCTCCCCCCTGCCGACACGGCCTCGCAACTGATGAAGCTGCGACAGGCCGAAACGCTCGGCGTTCTCGATGAGCATCGTTGTCGCATTGGGCACATTCACCCCCACTTCGATCACCGTGGTGCTCACAAGTATCTGGGCTTCGCCCGAAGCGAATATGCCCATCTGGTAGTCCTTCTCCTCAGGCTTTAGCTTGCCGTGCACATATGCCACACGATAATCGCGATAAATCTCGCATATGTTCTCATACCCCTCTTCAAGCGATCGCAGATCGAGCTTCTCGTTCTCCTTTATCAACGGGTACACTATATAGACCTGCCTCCCCATCCTGAGCTGGCGCGCTATACCCTGATATGTGGCAAGACGGTTTTCGTCATACCTGAGCAGTGTCTGCACCGGCTTGCGTCCGGGGGGAAGCTCGTCTATGACGCTCACGTCAAGGTCGCCGTAGACCGTCATGGCAAGTGTGCGCGGGATAGGGGTGGCGGTCATCACAAGCACATGTGGAGCCACGACATTCTTTGTCCAAAGACGTGCCCTCTGGGCCACACCGAAGCGGTGCTGCTCATCAATGACAATATATCCGAGATTGCGGAACCTGACCCTCTCCTCTATCACCGCATGCGTGCCTATGAGAATGTGCAGCGACCCGTCAAGAAGCTGGGCGTCGATCTCGTCACGCTCCTTTTTTCTGGTCGATCCGGTGAGCAGCCTCACATTCACACCCATAGGTGCCAACAGCGACTGCATCGTCTCAAAATGCTGCGTGGCGAGGATCTCGGTCGGAGCCATGAGGCATGCCTGATAACCGTTGTCGAGGGCTATGAGCATAGTGAGCAGTGCCACAAGGGTCTTTCCGCTCCCCACATCACCCTGGAGCAGACGGTTCATCTGATGGCCCGTCGCCATGTCGGCGCGGATCTCCTTTATGACCCTTTTCTGCGCGCCAGTGAGCGGAAACGGAAGGAACTGGCTGTAGAAATTATTGAAGAATTGGCCTATGCGTGTGAAACGGAACCCCTGAACGGATGATGACCTCCGGCGCGCATAACGCTGTATGTCGAGCTGCAGATAGAACAACTCCTCAAATTTCAGCCTCAGCCTCGCCCTGTCGAGAAGCCCAAGTGTGGGCGGTGTATGTATAACCGAAAGGGCCGTGCGGAGATCAAGGAGATTGTACCGCCTTATCAAATCCGCCGGAAGCGTCTCCGCGAGAGTGCTCATGCCGGAGATTATCTCCGAGGCTGCATTGGCGAATGTGCGTGAGGAGAACCCGCGATTACGAAGCTGCTCGGTGAGAGGGTACACTCCACGAAAGCCACCCTGAGCCAACGGCGAGTCAGGGAGCTCAACTTCAGGATGCACCATATTGACGCGGCCGTTGAAAAGCGACGGCTTGCCGAAGACGATGTAGTCGGTTGCAGTGCGGTAATGCTCACGAAGCCATTTTATACGCTGAAACCATATGACCTCCATGGTCCCGGTTCCGTCGGTAAACAGCCCCACAAGCCTCTGCTTGGCACCCTCCCCCTGCACAGTCATGGTGACAAACCGTCCCCTCAACTGCACCGAGGGCATATCCTCCATCATCGCCCCCTGCAGCTCGGCCACAGTGCGGATGGATGTGCGGTCGACATAATGCGTGGGGAAATGATAGAGCATGTCATAATAGGTCCGGATGCCGAGATTCTTATCCAGAAGTTCGGCACGCTTCGGACCTATGCCACGCAGATATTTTATCTCTGTGTTACGCAACCGATCCATTAATCTCTATTCTGGCTATGTCGCCCGGATTGGTGACTTTAATATTGGAAGGATCTCCGTCCACGAGAGCGAGAGCGGTGTAGCCGGCCGCCTCCATTACAGAAGCGTCATCAGTGAACGTCGGCAGTATCTCCTGACGGTATGCCTCGATGAGAGTGCGTCCGTCAAACAGCTGAGGTGTCTGGACTGCACGGTAAAGCGAACGGTCGACTGCCACGGAAGAGCCATCGGGAAGAACCTTACGGACAGAATCGGTAACCGGCACTACCGGAATCACCCCCGGATGGAAGTCATCAAGAGCGGCAAGCAGACGGGCCATCATATCACCGGTCACCATAGGTCGCGCGGCATCATGGACAGTCACCCATCCCACGGATTCCGGATCCAGTGTGTCCACGGCATTCTTCACACTATGGGCTCGCGAGGGTCCGCCCGTCACAATGTCATGAGGGAGAGTGAACCCGCATTCAGTACACATCTCACGCCACGCTTCCACCATATCGGCACTCAGCACCACTATGATGCGGGCATCAGGCGCGCAGGAATGCAGCCGCTCAAGCGTTGTCATAAGCATAGGCCGTCCCCACAGGTCACAGAACTGCTTCGGCAAGTCGCCTCCATAACGGCTACCGCTTCCGGCAGCAACCACAATATGCACATTCGCGGCTGATTCAGTGTAATACTTCATTGGCTTATAATATGACTTCAATGCTTCTCCCAGGGATGCATCATGATTATGCAATCATAATTTAAACGCAAGCCCATGCAATTTACGTTACAAAATTAGCGAAAAATTCAGAGAATACAGATAATGTGATGATATTTGACAAATGGCATAGGGAACTCAACACACAACCAGTTATCAAAAAACGACAAAGATATTCCTACCATTCAAAGAATACACAGAAAAGCGGGGTCGCGAACTCGTCGCAACCCCGCTCCTCACGTTTCAACTATTTATTTATGAGAGCCTCAGTATCCAGTTTCACAACTCGGTAAAGAGGACGAGGGATGTCATGCTTTACGTTTTTATCGTACTTCATCATTAAAACAAACTCATATAAGAAATTGCACAATGATTTGCGCTAAAAGAGATTAAAAAACCCTAATATAAGGGCTTAAATTAAGGATTGAATGTTAAAATGAGGCGTTTCGGTTTACATTCCGGATACAATAAGTCCGACACATGCCGGCATTAAAGACACTTCAAGGAGTGTTACAATTACACTATAGACACAAAAGCCCCATAAGCTGAAGTCGACTCAGCTTATGGGGCTTTTGTGTGGATCAAGGTATGATTTTTTACATAGCGAAAGCATTGAAGCCGCCGTCGACAACGGCAACAGTGCCGGTCACGAAAGCTGATGCATCAGAGATGAGATACTGAATGGTGCCGCAAAGCTCCTCAGGCTCACCGAAACGCTTGAAAGGTGTCTGACGTATCACATCGGCACCTCGCTGGGTCAAAGATCCGTCAGGATTGGTGAGCAGCGCGCGGTTCTGGTTGGTGATGAAGAATCCCGGAGCTATGGCATTGACACGTATCGAAGATGTAAACTTGGTGGCAACCTCATTTGCCATAAAGGCTGTGAAGTTGGATATGCCGGCTTTTGCCGCGGCATAACCGCACACACGGGTCATAGGCCGGAAGGCAGCCATGGAAGAGAAGTTCACTATGGATCCGCGTCCTGCCTCTACCATCGGACGGAGGAACACCTGGGTAGGTATGACCGTGCCTGTAAGGTTAAGTTCCAGGACCTTCTGGAATGCCTCGACCTTGAGGTCAAAGAAAGTCTGGTCAGGAGCTATGACAGCACCGCTCATATTGCCGCCGGCGGCATTGAGAAGCGCGTCCACCCTGCCATATTTCGCAAGAATCTCTCTGCAATTCTCCTCGACCACCTGCTGGTTCATGACATCGGTGACGAGAAACATGGCCTCGCCACCTTTGGACTTGATTTCGGCGACAATAGCGTCACCCTCATCCTTGCGGCGTCCCATAAGCACCACTTTCGCGCCCTGGGTGGCAAGATACTCGCCTATGCAACGGCCGAGCACACCGGTACCGCCGGTGATGACCACTACTCGGTCCTTAACTGAAAATATTTCGTTCATGTTATTTTTTTATTATCAATTTCTGCATGAAGCCATCACACCGTCGATCTGCCCGAGGGCAAGCATGCGGCCATGGAACGAATAGCCCGCATTATATCCGCGCTCACCGTCACCGAGCATCAGTTCGGCATGATCGACACGCATGGGCACACCCGGACGCTCCTTCTCGAAAATGCGCACCACCTCTATCAGTCTCGGATCGAGATGCGATGATTCCTTGAAATCGCCGCCCGGAAGAGTCTTGCAGATGCGGATGTGGGCGAAATGTGTGTTCTTGGCATATTTCCGCGCGAGAGCTACCACATCGTTGTGTGCGCCCGCGCTGAGCGAGCCGGCACAGAATGTAAGCCCATTGTGCGGATCGGGGACTGCATTGAGGAATGCCTCTATGTCGGCATCGCATGTGACGATGCGGGGAAGTCCGAGAATGGGGCGCGGAGGATCGTCGGGATGCACGCACATATTTATGTCATATTCGCGGCATACAGGCATTATGGCATTCAGGAAATAAGCCATGTTGGCACGGAGCTGAGCCGCATCGATACCGTCGTAGAGCTTGAGGAGCTCACGGAACTTCTGAACAGGGTCAAGATCAGCCTCCGAGATATTGCCATTGACAAATCCCTGCGTCTTTACGATGATATTCTCCACAAGACGCTTTTCACCTTCGGGGGTCATGGTCTCCTTGATCTTGGCAACACGCTCAAGAGTCGCGGCATCATAGTCAGCCTTGGCACCTTCGCGCTTGAGGATGTGTATGTCGAAATAGGCAAACTCGCCAAGATTGAAATAGAGATTGGTAGTGCCGTTGGGGTTGGGATAGTCAAGGTCGGTGCGCGCCCAGTCGAGCACGGGCATAAAGTTGTAGCATACGGTCTTCACGCCGGCCTTGCCGAGATTGGCAAGGCTCACCTTGTACTTCTCGATCAGCTCGTCACGGTCGGGGCCGGCATACTTGATGGACTCCGATACCGGAAGGCTCTCCACTACGCTCCACCTCAGGCCGTGGTCCTCGATGTAGGACTTCATCTTCTCGACCTCCTCCAGAGTCCATATCTCACCGTTGGGGATATGATGGAGTGCAGTCACTATACCCTCCACACCGATCTGGCGGAGCATATCGAGGGTTATTTTATCGTTTGGGCCGAACCAGCGCCAAGTCTTTTCCATAAGATACCTGTTATCGGGATATTACTTGCGAGCGTCAGCCACGTATCCGAGAGCCTCGCGACACTTGTCGGTGACATACTGCCAGTCCTGAGCCGCAACCTTGTCCTTCGGGAACAGTTTTGAGCCCATGCCTACACAGAACACACCGGCTTTGATCCATCCTTCGATATTCTCCTTTGTAGGCTCTACACCGCCTGTCACCATGAGTTTTGTCCAAGGCATAGGAGCCATAAGACCCTTGACGAATTTCGGTCCGAGCACATCACCGGGGAAGCACTTGCAAAGATCGCAGCCGGTCTCCTGAGCGGCACCCACCTCACTTACAGTCCCGCAGCCGGGTGTGTAGGGAACGAGGCGACGGTTGCACACGCGTGACACCTCGGGATTGAACAGGGGACCTACTATGAAGCATGCTCCGAGCTGAATATAAAGGGCTGCTGTAGCGGGATCGACAACTGAACCGACACCCATGGCCATCTCGGGGCACTCCTTAGCTGCATACTTCACCACTTCGGCGAATACCTCATGGGCGAAATCGCCACGGTTGGTGAACTCAAAAGCACGGATACCTCCTTCGTAGCAAGCCTTAACTACCTGCTTGGCTACTTCTGCATCCTTATGGTAAAACACTGGGACTACACCGGTGGCTCCCATCTTGGCGAGCACGGCTACTTTGTCAAACTTTGCCATTTCGATTTTATTTGAATTTGATTAAGTTTTTAATGGTAGTGACGAACGGTTTTTCGTCATCGGTGACGCAAAGATAATAATTTTCAAGGACGCGACCAAACAGAAGAGAGGTATGAAAGCACAAAACAGCCGTACTTCCATACCTCTTCTGCAAAAATTCAGTAATTATTACTTTCTTGAGCGGTTACGCCACAGATTAGTCATATCCTCAAGGGTCTTGCCCTTTGTCTCAGGGACAAGCGTATAGACGAACCATGCAGCCACGATACATATGACACCATACAGAGCGTAGGCGAACATATGGCCGAAGCGGTCACCCATATCACCGAGTGTCATATTGTACATCGGCACAAATGTCGATGACACTATGAAGTTGAATATCCACTGGAAAGCCACGGCTATGGCCACAGCTGCCGAACGGATAGTGTTGGGGAATATCTCGGCAATGAGCACCCAGCAGATAGGTCCCCATGAGAACATGAACGATGCAGAGTAAACCATGATGGAAAGCACGGGCACTATCGGCGGAACACCGTCGATGAGATTGCTGAGCGCGACGCCCATCGCACCCACAGCCATTCCGATGGATCCCCATATAAGCAGGGGCTTGCGTCCGAGCTTCTCAACAGTGAACACAGCCACAAGAGTGAAAGTGATATTCACAATTCCCATATACACTGTGTTCATCATAGGATCGCTCATGCCCATGGACTCGAATATGCGCGGAGCATAGTAAAGCACCGCATTGATGCCCACCGCCTGCTGGAACACCGAGAGCATCACGCCCACGAAGATGACCATGACACCAAACGAGAATAGCTTCTCGCTCTTGACTTCGGTTGTCTCCTTGATCTGACGCAGGATCTCTTTTGCCTTATCATATCCGTTGATGTGGGACAGCACACCGAGAGCCTTCTCGTCACGTCCCATAAGGGCAAGATAACGGGGCGACTCAGGAACAAGGCATACAAGGATCGTAAACAATCCGGCCACGAATGCCTCCGAGCCAAACATGTATCTCCAGCCTGTGCTGATGGTCCACTCGTCGCTCGCGCTGCTCACCTGAAAGATAGTCTCCGATATCTTCTCGATGATAGGCTGAGTGTGCTCGCCAAGGATGAGGAAGTTGACAAAATAAACGACGAGCTGACCGAAGATTATGGCAAACTGGTTCCATGACACAAGTGTGCCTCGCATATTGGACGGAGCCACCTCGGCGATGTACATAGGACATATGGCAGAGGCAAGTCCGACACCGATGCCTCCGAGGATGCGGTATATGTTGAATGCCACAAGCAGTGAGGCCGACGGCTCACCATATTTGTAGAACAGGAACTCAGGGCAATAGCTGCCGAGAGCTGACAGGAAGAAGAATACTCCGGCTATGGCAAGCGAACGCTTGCGGCCGAAATATGATGCGAAAAATCCCGACAAGGCTGATCCGATGATACAGCCGAGCAGTGCGCTTGACGAGGTGATGCCGTGGATGGTATCGGTGTAGACGAAGTCCTTGGCTCCGAGAAAGAATGCCTGAAGACCCTTCTCAGCACCGGAAATAACTGCTGTGTCATAACCGAAAAGCAGACCGCCGAGCACCGCCACAAGTACTATTGAAAACAGGTAGACTTTGCTTCCGTTTTGTGGATAATTCATTGGTATCTGAAATTGAAGGTAAAAAAGTATCTTAAAAAATCAAGGGTGGAAGATGACGATGAATGACAGGTCACTCTTCACCTTCCACCCTTTTTTATTTAGACTTCAAGTATTAGCAGTACATGTTGAGGATAGCCTCGTAGAGTTCCTGCTTGCCTGATGTCTGTCGGGGTTCGGGCTGAGTCTTTGCATAGGCCACAACCTCCTCAAGAGACAGCTTGCCCTCCTCGAACTTCTTGCCTTCACCTCCGTCGAATGATGCATAACGCTCGGCAAGCATCTTCTTGTAAGGTGACTTCTCAAGGAGTTCGGCAGCACACTCAAGCGCACGAGCCATTGCATCCATGCCGGCTATGTGAGCGATGAAGATATCCTCAAGATCGGTGGAGTTGCGACGGGTCTTGGCATCGAAATTGGTGCCGCCATTGCCGAGACCTCCGTTGCGGATGATCTGCATCATGGCCTGTGTAAGCTCGAAGTTGTCGCAGGGGAACTGGTCGGTGTCCCATCCGTTCTGATAGTCACCACGGTTGGCGTCAATCGATCCGAGCATATTGTTGTCGACAGCGACACAAAGCTCATGCTCGAATGTATGGCCTGCGAGTGTAGCGTGGTTGACTTCGATATTGACTTTGAAATCCTTGTCAAGACCGTGAGCCTTGAGGAAACCGATCACAGTCTCGGTATCCACGTCATACTGATGCTTTGACGGCTCCATGGGTTTGGGCTCGATGAGGAATGTGCCGGTGAAGCCTTTGCTGCGTGCATAGTCACGGGCAATTGTGAGCATAGTGGCAAGATGCTCCTTCTCACGCTTCTGGTCAGTGTTCAGAAGGCTCATATAGCCCTCGCGACCACCCCAGAACACATAGTTGCTGCCGCCGAGCGCGATGGTGGCATCCATAGCGTTCTTGATCTGCACAGCTGCACGTGCCACTACGTCAAAGTCAGGATTGGTGGCTGCACCGTTCATGTAACGGCCGTTGCCGAACACATTGGCTGTACCCCAGAGGTTCTTGATGCCTGTCTCGGCCATCTTCTCCTTGAGATACTCGGTGATCTCCTTCATGCGAGCCTCATAGCTGTCGATGTCGCCGAGATCGCCGATGAGGTCTGTGTCATGGAAGCAGAAATACTCTATGCCGAGCTTCTGCATGATCTCGAAGCCGGCATCGGCCTTCTGCTTGGCGATGGTCATGGCATCCTCGCCCTGATTCCAGGGGAATGTCTTTGTGCCTGTACCGAACTGGTCGCCGCCTTCTGCACACAGTGTGTGCCACCATGCCATAGCAAACTTCAGCCAGTCCTTCATGGGCTTGCCAAGAATCACTTTCTCTGCGTCATAGTAACGATAAGCGAGGGGGTTCTTGGAATCCTTGCCCTCGAACTTGATTTTCCCGATCTCGGGAAAATATTCTTTAACTGCCATAGTTAATGTAATTTATGATTGTTTATGTTGATTATGTTACAGATTCTTGTTCAGACGCTCCTTCCACAGCGCGTATGCATCGGCATAGGCACGGCGGTCAGCCTCGACAGGTTCTATCACCTCAATCTTCTCGAGCGATGCAAACGCCTCATTGTTGTCGGCATATATGCCTGCGCCCATGCCTGCGCCCTTTGCGGCACCCACCGAGCCGTCGGTGTCGTACAGTTCGATCGTCGCGCCGCTCACACCGGCAAGGGTGTTGCGGAACAGAGGGCTCAGGAACATGTTGGCATGTCCGGCGTGTATCTTGCTGAGCTTCATGCCCATCTCGGTCATCACCTCCATGCCGTACATGAACGAGAAGACTATACCTTCCTGCTCGGCGCGCAGAAGATGTGAACGGTCGTGGGTCAGGAAGTTGACTCCGTGAATCGAGCACCCTATCTCCTTGTTGCGCAACACACGCTCGGCACCGTTGCCGAAAGGTATCACCGACACTCCGGCCGCTCCTATCGGAGCAGTCTCGGCAAGGTCATTCATGCCAGGATATGAAATTCCGTCAGGTGCTATCACACGTTTGCTCCAGGAGTTGAGTATGCCTGTGCCGTTGATGCAGAGCAGCACTCCGAGACGGGTCTGTTCAGGTGTATGGTTTACATGGGCAAAGGTGTTGACACGGCTCTGGGGATCATAATTGACCTCTCCGAGCACACCGTACACCACTCCGGATGTGCCGGCTGTGGATGCAACCTCTCCTGGATTGAACACATTGAGCGACAAAGCATTGTTAGGCTGATCACCTGCACGATAAGCCACAGGAATCCCTTCTGCCAGCCCGAGATCGGCAGCAGCCTCGACTGTGACGCGCCCCTGTATGGAGAATGTCGGCACAATCTCAGGAAGGATATCGGCATCAAAGCCGAGGTAATCAAGTAGGAAAGCTGCCGGACCACCCTCCTTAAAGTCCCAAAGCATCATCTCACTCAGACCGGAAATGGTGGTGCATAAGTGACCGGTGAGACGCATGGCGGCATAGTCGCCCGGGAGCATGATCTTATATATCTTTTCAAATGTCTCAGGCTCATTCTCCTTCACCCATGCGAGCTTGGTGGCTGTGAAATTGCCTGGTGAATTAAGCAGATGGCTCAGGCATCTGGTTTCCCCAAGGTCACTGAAAGCCTTCTCTCCATAGGGGACACCGCGGGAGTCACACCATATGATTGCCGGACGAAGGGGCTTCAGATCCTTGTCGACCATGACAAGACCGTGCATCTGGTATGATATGCCTATGGCTTTTATATCCTTGGGATCTATTCCTGATGAGGCCATTACCGATGCGGTGGCCTGCTTCAGGCAATTCCACCACTGTTCCGGTCTCTGTTCGGCCCATCCCGGACGAAGAGAGATTATCTCAGCCTCGGTTCGCGGATAAAAGTCACTTGCTACAGTCTTGCCGCTCACGGCATCAACGAGACTCGCCTTGACCGACGAGCTACCTATGTCATATCCTAAAAGGTACATCTGTTCTTTGTGGATTATTATGTTATATTGTCATCTGCTGGTATTGTATATCTTGCGGTCGAACTTGAAATACCTGGCGGCACGATGTGCCACACCTTTCTGTCGTTCTTCAAGAGGGATCACATAGGGCATCTGCGAGATCTTCTTATGGAAGTTGCGCACATCAAGCACCTTGTCGTATATGATCTCGGCAAGCGTGCGCAGCTGTGATGCCGTGAATTTCTTAGGCAAGAGGTCAAAAAGTATCGAACGGCTGTTGTCGACCTCCCGGCGCACCGCTTTAAGAGCTTCGGCAATGATCAGATTGTGGTCGAACGCGAGCGTGCCAACTTCTCCTACCGGCACCCATTCGGCCGACTCCCGGTTGACAAGACGCTGCATGGCGGAATCGAGCTTCACTATGGCGAAATAGGCTATGGTGACAATACGCTCCACATGGGCCTGCTGGGCGCGTTCAAGCCACACCACATCACGTATGTTGCGTGTACGGTCCTTGGACCCGAATGCCTTGAATTGCTGGAGAGGCACATCCTTGACTCCCGTAAGCTCGTGAAGGACGCGCAACGCAGCCTCATCAAGATCCTCGTCCTGATATATCAGGCTGCCGGGCAATTTCATGTCGTTGTATTCACCCTCGTCATCCTTGCCGCTTCGCTTCACAAGGAGCACCCTTAGATTGGACCCGTCGAAACCGAGCACGACACAGTCAATGGAGATATGATTATTTGCTAAACGGACCATGGTGCGTTTTTAAGATTCAATAAGTGGTTTTCATGTTTATGTGCGCAAATTTACGAATCTTTTTTTGATAAATACAAATAATTTTGATGTTATAAAACATTAAATTCTAAAATTTTAGTTTTCGTACTTTCAACATTATCCCCATTTGTTCCATAAACATCTATAATATAAAAAATTGGGGCAGCGGCGTAGTTCCGTGGCAGGGCTAACCAAAATATTCGACAGACTC
>CAJURI010000005.1 GCA_910588795.1 uncultured Duncaniella sp.
CCTATTTATATTAGCAAACAGCCGTTAAGTTTATTTAAGATGCGTCTGCCGTGGGATGTTTTTCAGGGCTCGAATATAAACAGCCGCTTTGTGGCACAGCGTTGGCAGAAGCCGGGTGACGAGAAGAATACCATATATCCGGCTTTGAGCTCCTGGAACAGTGACCTGTTCTATTTCCCTTACTGCGATGTAAATATCGGTAATGCAAGCTATGCCAAACTCAGGGACCTCACTATTGCCTATACGTTTGACCGCTCGTTGATTAGGAATATCGGTATGAGCGAGGCACGTATATACCTCCAGGGACGTAATCTGTTCCGTATCACCTCCAAGGGTGTCGATATCGACCCCGAGACAATGGAGATCGACTACAGCAATGCAGTCGGAGCTTCCTCCAATGCCGGTTTTGCGGTGCTGCCTCGTTCGGCGGAATACTATGTAGGTCTGAGTTTCAGTTTTTAATCACATATCTACGACACAATTATGAAAACTATCAAGCATATAATCCTTTTGCTATTTATCGCATTGGCTACATCGTGTGATGACTATCTGGATGTTAAGCCGGTAGGAAAGATGATCCCCACGGAGGTGTCACAGTTTGAGAACCTTTTGAACAATGACAAGACCATTGAGTACTTCATGGTGGATAACAACAATGGATGCTGTTACGCGCTGTTGGGCGACAATCTGTGTCTGTCATATAATCATGCCCATTATCAGTATATACCGAGCCATCCCAATCTGGAGATCCTGTCGGCCTATGTGTTTTATGACAAACTTGTGCAGCCAAATGTCACTCCGTTTTTCTGGACATGGGGAATATACGGTGCGGTCGCATATTTCAATAATGTCATCGACGGTATCCATGACTTAGGTGCCGATGATAAGTATTCCAAAGGAGTGATAGCCCAGGCTATGGCAGGACGCGCATGGATATACATGAATGCCGCTCTTACTTACGGCCCCATGTACGATCCTGATGGCGCGAACGATACACCATGCATCCCGCTACGTACCAGCGGTGATCCGACGGTGTCAAACGGACCTCTCGCTACCACTGCCCAGTTGTTCGGCCAGGTGAAGTCCGATCTTGACTATGCTTGTGAGAATGCACCTGATTTCACACCTAACGCTTCCAGGGCAAACAAGACTGCCGCTTATGCGCTGCGTGCAGAGTATCATATGTATATGCGCAATTGGAATGATATGCTCTCGGACATTTCGGAAGCGTGGAGGCTGGCTCTTGCCGCCAAGGGCTCGGTGGATAATCTGATATATGATTTCAATGATTTCTACTATGAGCAGGTATCGGAGATAGATCCGGCTCCCGGGGTTGACCCGCGCGTGTATATGGAGTTCAGAGGTCCGGACTTTAACTTTGATATGGTTGAAAACCGTGAGAACCTTCTTTATCGTCCGTCAGCTTATGGCGGTTCCCCCATGCGCTTTTATCCGTCGGATGACTGGAAGTCGATATTTGATAAATCGACCGATAAACGTTGGGACCTGTTCGCTCTTGCTGACGAAGGATTTAAGAAAAAGGTCGGAGACGTGACCTATGATGACGGTATACAGATAAGCTATTACCGGCGTGAGAACATGTCAACCACCATAGGTCTCACATATCCGATAATTCTTCTTGAGAAAGCGGAGGCAGAGGCGAGAACCGGAAACACAACGGATGCATTGATAAGCCTTAACACTTTGCGTAAGTATCGTTATTCAGGCTCAGATACCGATCTTCCCGGTGGAAGCAGTCTAAGTCAGGATCAGCTCCTCAATGAGATTCTGACCGAGCGTCGGCGCGAACAGCACATAGCATCTTTCCAGCGTACTGTTGACCTCAAGCGTTACGCATTTGACAGTGGCAAGCCTTGGAGCAAACAGACCATTGTACATAGAATCGGCGACAAGGAGTACAGTGCGCCTATATCGTCGCCGGTGTTCAACCATATCAATATCGACAATGCCATTCTCAAATATAATCCACAGTGGGGTATAGCTCTTGATAATGGCACTTATGCTCCCTATGACAAACTATAGGCATGCCGCCGGGTTCCGTAAGGCCTGTTTGTAATGTGATAATAATTAAGGCGACGGCCGGGCATGCATGTCCGGCCGTCGTTTTAGTCATAAATAATAAGCTTTGTCAGTGGGAGGGGCGGCTTGTCACTCTCTGTTGTGGCGCAGGATGCTCCCTTCCTTCATTTCAGGAAGGTGCCAGCCGTAATGGAGCGCGCCCCATCGCAGTATCAGGATGGTGAGGGCACACAGTATCTGGCGTAGCAGGTCGTCACCGCCGCATATCCATGTGAGCCAGTAGACAAATCCACCGGCTATGCATGCTGTCGCGTAGATATCCTTGCGGAAAAACAGGGGCTCTTCATTGATCAGCACGTCACGCATTATGCTGCCGAACGAGCCTGTGATCATGCCCATCACTATGGCGACCCACATTGGGAAACCCATGATCAGACTTTTCTGGATACCGGTTATCACAAAAAGTGTCAGGCCGAATGCATCAAACATGAATAGTGACCTTGAATCGGAGGTGAGCACTTTTTTGAACAGCACCACTGTGAAAAAGGCAAGGCCGGTGACTGCAAGATACATCCATGACTGCATCCAGAACACCGGAGCTCCGAGCAGCAGGTCACGCAGTGTTCCTCCGCCTATTGCGGTGACAACACCTATGGTATATGCTCCGAACCAATCGAAATGTTTACGTGCGGCCAGACGTATGCCGCTGACTCCAAATGCGAGAGTGCCTATTACTTCGATAATAAAAAGCAGTGTCGCTTCCATTATTTCTCTTTACCTGTATTTTTCTGATAGTACCGGCACACCTCTGTGAGCATGCAGTCGAGACATTCGGGGCGGCGTGCCTTGCATATGTATCGTCCATGCAGTATGAGCCAGTGGTGGGCCTTGGGGATTATTTCTTCGGGAATATGTCTTACGAGTGCCTTTTCTGTGGCGAGCGGTGTCTTGCTGGCGGTGGTGAGCCCTATGCGTTCGCTCACGCGAAACACGTGGGTGTCCACAGCCATGGCAGCCCGGTTGTACACGACGGCGAGGATCACATTGGCCGTCTTGCGTCCCACGCCCGGAAGAGCCATGAGCTTGTCGATGTCCGACGGCACCTCGCCATGGAACTCCTCTACAAGCATGCGTGCCATGCCGGCAAGCGATCGGGCTTTGTTGTTGGGGTAGGACACACTCTTGATGTAAGGATATATGTCTTCAGCCGTCGCAGCAGCCATTGACTCGGCCGTCGGATAGGCCTCGAAAAGGGCTGGAGTGATCATATTGACACGCTTGTCGGTGCATTGCGCCGAGAGTATCACTGCAACAAGCAGTTGATAGGGATTATCGTAATGAAGCTCTGTCTCAGCTACCGGCATGGCGGCTTCAAACAGTTCAAGCACCCGTCTGTATCGTTCCTTTACAGTCATTTTGGATTCAAAAAAATGACCTTTCGGCATCAATGTGCGGGCTGGAACTGCTCAAGGAATCTGCGGTCGTTCTCCGAGAACATGCGCAGGTCGCTGATCTGGTATTTCAGGTTGGTGATGCGCTCCACGCCCATGCCGAGTGCGAATCCGGTGTATTTTTTGGAGTCTATTCCGCATGCCTCAAGCACATTGGGGTCCACCATGCCGCATCCGAGTATCTCCACCCATCCGGTGTGTTTGCAGAATGAGCACCCTTTGCCTCCGCAGAGGTTGCAGGATATGTCCATCTCGGCTGACGGTTCGGTGAAAGGGAAGTAGCTCGGGCGCAGACGTATCTTGGTCTCGGGTCCGAACATCTCGCGTGCGAAGTAGAGAAGGGTCTGGCGTAGGTCGGCGAACGATACATTTTCGTCGACATACAGAGCCTCCACCTGATGGAAGAAGCAGTGGGCGCGGGCAGAGATAGCCTCATTGCGGTAAACGCGTCCAGGGCAGATGATGCGGATGGGGGGCTGTGTGCTCTCCATTACGCGCGATTGCACTGACGAAGTGTGTGACCGGAGCACTATGTCGGGATGGTGCTCTATGAAGAAGGTGTCCTGCATGTCGCGGGCCGGATGGTCCTCGGCAAAGTTGAGCGAGGAGAACACATGCCAGTCATCCTCGATCTCTGGACCTTCGGCTATTGTGAAACCGAGACGTGAGAATATGGCGATGATCTCGTCCTTGACAAGTGACAGCGGGTGACGCGAGCCCAGAGGCATAGGCGCGGCAGTGCGGGTCAGATCGAGATCCGAGTCGACGGTGTCACTGTTTTCAAGTGTCTCGCGAAGGGCTGTGAGGCGGTCGGTCGCGATGGTCTTGAGCTCGTTGAGCTTCTGCCCGAGTTCGCGTTTCTGTTCAGCCGGTACGGTGCGGAAATCCTGCATGAGTGCTGTGATGGCACCCTTCTTGCTCAGGTATTTTATGCGGAGGGCTTCCACTTCGTCGATACTGGCTGCAGTGGCTGCCTCTATTTCTGCTTTGAGCTGATTTATCTTGTCAATCATATTCTCTTGTTCTCTTGTCAAAATTTCTGTGCAAAATTAGCGAAATTTCCGCTAATTATTTAATCTTTTTACGAGGTTTCTCATTATCGTCGGCAAAGCGGTCGGGGAAATCGATTTTCTGCCTGGGGTGACTCATGGCATATATCACCAGTCCGGCCCCGATAAGAATGAACGGAATGCTGAGCCATTGCCCCATGTTCAGAGCCATCGTCGCCTCGAAATCAACCTGGTCGTTCTTGATGAATTCTATCAGGAATCGCGGGAGGAATATGCCGATGAAGAACACTCCGAATATGAGCCCGGGGCGCTCTTCGGCATTCTTTTTCCAGTACATCCACATGAGCAGGGCAAAGAGGGCGAAGTAACACAGGGCCTCATAAATCTGTGTCGGATGGCATGCCTGTCCGTAGTACATCTCGTTCCACTCCCTTGAGCGCAGAAACATGAATCCCCATGGAAGAGTGGTGGCGTGTCCGAAGATCTCCGAATTCATGAGGTTGCCCAGACGTATCAGTCCTCCGACGAGAGCTATAGGGATGACAAGTCTGTCGAACGTCCATAGCGGATTGCGCTTGGTGGTGATGAGCGAATACATTATCACGCCTATGATTATGCCTATTGTGCCCCCGTGGCTGGCGAGGCCTCCGTGCCACACATAGAGTATGCTGATGGGGTCCTGCTTGTATATGTCCCATTCATAGAAGAACACATGTCCGAGGCGTGCGCCTATGATGGTCCCTGCCACGGTCCAGATGAGGAGTATGCCGAGCCACCGTTCAGGCGCGCCCTCATGGCGGTAGATACGGGACTCGATCTCATATCCCACAAGAAACCCCACCATGAAGGCGAGGCTGTACCAGCGTATGGCAAGCGGACCTATATGAAACCACACAGGGTCGGCCGTCCAGGTGATGAAATCAAGCATTGCTATTCTGAGGTTAAAATTTTGCACAAAATTACTCACATTCGTGGGTTATTTCAAAAATCTTCAGTAATTTTGCTTAAATTAACACGCGGATTTATGGAAAATGATTCTTGGTGGACGGCCCCTGCGGAAAGCGAGAACGGGAGGCTGATTATGGTGACTGGCAACAGGGATGTGGCTAAGTTTCGCGGAAATCCGCGTTTCTCCATCCGCATAGAGGTGACATGGGAGTATGCCGGTGACACCTCCGGAATGCCTGACACGGAGACTTCTCAGCTTATGGAACAGGTGCAGGACGCCCTTCAGGCAGAGTTTCGCAAGGACCCTGTCGCGGTCCTGACAGGTATATTCACCGGCGACGGCAAGCGTGAATGGATATTCTATTCCCTGTCGACACATATTTTCGGCAAGAAACTCAATCAGGCTCTTGAGCCGTTTCCGCTTCTGCCTCTGAGCGTATATTGCGAGAACGACCCTGCATGGGAGGAATATGACGAGATGTCACAGGCTGAGATACGTATGGACTGAACACGCTTGTGCCGTGGTTGATAATCTCATTTAAAATCATTACCTTTGCACCACAGAAAATAAAAAATTCATATCATATATGTGTACTCACGTATCAGAGCGTGTAAACGCGCTTGCGCCATCAGCCACTCTGGCCATGTCGCAGAAGAGCAATGAGCTTAAGGCTCAGGGCGTGGATGTGATCAATCTATCAGTGGGCGAACCCGATTTCGAAACTCCGCACCACATCAAGGAGGCCGCCAAGAAAGCGATTGACGACAATTTTACATTCTATACCCCGGTGCCGGGCTACATGTCGCTGCGCAAAGCAATAAGCGACAAGCTCAGAAACGAGAACGGCGTGGATTATGCTCCCGAGCAGATCACTGTGTCAAACGGTGCCAAGCAGGCTCTCTGCAATGTGATTCTTGCCTCCATCAACAAGGGGGACGAAGTGATAATACCTATGCCGGCATGGGTGAGCTATGTCGAGATGGTGAAGCTTGCCGAGGGTAAGCCTGTCGCAGTCAAGGCTGACATTTCGCAGGACTTCAAGATCACGCCTTCCCAGCTTGAGGCTGCGATCACCCCTGCCACACGCATGATACTCCTCTGCTCACCCTCCAATCCCACCGGCAGCGTGTACTCGCGTGAAGAGCTGCAGGGGCTGGTCGACGTGCTCGCAAAGCATCCCCAGGTGCTTGTGCTTGCCGATGAGATATACGAGCACATCAATTTCACCGGCTCTTTCACTTCCATGGCTTCCTTCCCTGAGATAGCCGGACGCACCATCATCATCAATGGCGTGTCGAAGGCCTATGCCATGACCGGCTGGCGTATAGGCTACAGCGCGGCTCCGCTATGGCTTGCCAAAGCTGTCAACAAGCTTCAGGGACAGTACACATCCAACGCGTCGTCCATCGCCCAGAAGGCGGCTGAGGCAGCATACACCGGTTCGCAGGAGTGTGTCGCCGAGATGAACAAGGCATTCGAGCGTCGCCGCAATCTCGTGGTGGAACTCGCCTCCCGCATACCGGGACTGAAGGTGAATCGCCCCACAGGAGCATTCTATCTGTTCCCGGAAGTAAGCGCGTATATAGGCAAGACAACACCTGACGGCAAGAGGATAGAATCGTCGGCCGATCTTGCTATGTATCTGCTTGAGAGCGGTCATGTCGCTACTGTCGATGGCGGAGCATTCGGCATGGAGGGATACATACGTCTGAGCTATGCTACGAGCGACGATAATATCCGCGAGGCCCTCCGAAGGATGTCCGAGGCTTTTGCCGCATTGAAATAAGGTGCCGTCTGGCCGCCGAATACACATTTATGTGTGACCCTGCTAAAAATTATAGTATATAACATTTTTCAATATATCGATGAATTTTATAGAAGAACTCACCTGGCGTGGAATGATCCATCAGATGATGCCCGGGACCGATGAACAGCTCAAAAAAGAGATGACTGTGGCTTACCTCGGCATTGACCCGACAGCTGACTCCCTGCACATAGGCCACCTTGTCGGAGTGATGATGCTGAAGCATTTCCAGCGTGCAGGACATAAGCCTATAGCTCTTGTCGGAGGTGCCACAGGTATGATCGGTGACCCTTCGATGAAGAGTCAGGAACGCAAGCTCCTGAGCGAGGAGACCCTGCGCCACAATCAGGAGGCGATCAAGAAACAGTTGAGCAAGTTCCTTGATTTCGATTCGGCTGCCCCCAACGCTGCCGAGATGGTCAATAACTACGATTGGATGAAGAATTTCTCATTCCTTGACTTCATCCGTGATGTGGGCAAGCATATCACCGTCAACTATATGATGGCAAAGGATTCAGTGAAGAAGCGTCTCAGCGGCGAATCGCAGCAGGGGATGTCGTTCACCGAATTCTCCTATCAGCTGTGCCAGGGCTATGATTTCCTGCACCTGTATAAGGAGAAAGGCTGCCGTTTGCAGCTCGGTGGTTCCGACCAGTGGGGCAACATCACCACCGGCACCGAACTTATCCGCCGTACAGTGGGAGGCGAGGCTTATGCCCTGACCTGTCCGCTTATCACCAAGGCCGACGGAGGCAAGTTCGGTAAGACCGAGAGCGGCAATGTGTGGCTCGATCCACGCTATACATCACCGTATAAATTCTACCAGTTCTGGCTCAACGTTTCCGATGCCGATGCAGAGAAGTATATAAAGATCTTCACCGAGCTGACCCGCGAAGAGATACAGGCTCTTGTGGAGGAGCAGGCCAAGGATCCCGGACTGCGTCCTCTGCAGAAGCGTCTTGCCAAGGAGATAACCACTATGGTTCACTCAGCCGAGGATTACGAGATGGCTGTGGAGGCGTCACAGATACTGTTCAGCAACAAGGCCGGAGAGATTCTTCATAAGATTGACGAGCCGACACTCCTCGCAGTTATGGAGGGTGTGCCTCAGTTTGAGATCCCGCGTTCGGTGATAACCGACGGCGTGAAGCTTGCCGATCTGCTCACTGACCATGCTGCTGTGTTCCCGTCAAAGGGCGAGATGCGCAAGATGGTACAGGGTGGAGGCGTGTCGGTCAACAAAGAGAAGATCTCCGATGCATATGCACCTGTGAGTGCCGATATGCTTCTGAACGACAAGTATATACTTGTGCAGAGAGGAAAGAAGAATTATTTCCTGCTCAAAGTCGTTGATTAATATTACGACACACCTGCGTATGCGCACATCCAATGAGTTGGACGGTGTCACACTCCTTGGTGACACACACGTAAGATACCCTGACAGATACTCCCCCGAGGTGCTTGAGACTTTTGTCAACAAGCATCCGGGCAACGAGTATCTTGTCACGTTCACATGTCCGGAGTTCACTTCGCTATGCCCTAAGACCGGGCAGCCCGATTTTGCAAAGATACTCATATCTTATATCCCTCGGGAGCGCATGGTCGAGAGCAAAAGCCTTAAGCTCTATCTGTTCAGTTTCCGCAATCACGGTGACTTTCATGAGGATTGTGTCAACATAATCATGAAGGATCTGATACGCCTGATGGATCCTAAGTACATAGAGGTAAAGGGGATATTCACTCCGCGCGGTGGCATTGCCATACATCCGTTTGCCAACTGGGGCGATTCAGACCATCAGGAACTTGTGAGGTCACGTATGCTGGCTTCTTTCCCGAATGATTTCTGAGACCGGACACGGTGGCCTCGGAGTGCGTGGCATGCGGGCAAGGTATTGTTATTAAACAACCTCTAACTATTATCTGAAAAAAGGTCGCGGCGTGCCGCGGTTCTGCATTGAATTATGGCTAAGAAAGAATATCTGCTGGTGTTGTCGGGCGGTATGGACTCCGTGACCATGCTTTACGAGTATCGCGACAGTATCGCTGCCGCCGTTACTTTTCAGTATGGCTCGAACCATAACAGGCGTGAGGCCTATTATGCCCGCCTCAATTGCGAAAGGCTCGGCATAGAATGGATTGAGATAGACCTGTCCTTTATGGCCCGGCATTTCCGCAGCTCTCTGCTCGAAGGAGCCGATGCCATACCGGAAGGCAATTATGACGACGAGAACATGCGCTCGACTGTCGTGCCGTTCCGCAACGGCATAATGCTTGCCGTTGCAGCCGGACTCGCCGAAAGCCGCGGATATTCCGGCGTGATGATCGCCAACCATTCCGGCGACCACGCCATATACCCCGACTGCCGTCCGGAGTTCATCCGTTCCATGGGGGCGGCCATAGGTGACGGCACTTATGAGCACCTTAAGCTCCTTGCCCCGTACACATCCATTTCCAAAGGTGAGATAGCGGTGCGCGGCAAGGCTCTCGGTGTTGACTATTTACTTACCTATTCATGTTACAAGGGTGGAGAGAAGCACTGCGGCAAGTGCGGCACATGTGTCGAGCGCGCCGAGGCTCTCCGCTACGCTGGTATCGAGCTCAATGATGACTGATGGCTGATAGAGAGTCCTGTAGACATAACGGAAAGAGGCATAGGCATGTCAGCGCGGTCAAGGTGATGAGACTGGTGCTGCCCACCATGCTGTTTTTTGCCATGTGTGTGGTGATGTGTGTGCCCACACCTTCGGAGAACGCCGCCGGTGATGTCGCCGATGGCGAGGCTGCTGAAAAGAAGGCTCCTGTGGCTGAGATTTTCTCAGGCACGGATGTGTACGACCTTGAACGCATGGACACTGTGAGCTACTTTCTGCGCCATCTCGATAAAATGCCCGAGCCGACTCAGAGGATCAAGGTCAACTATTTCGGCAATCTGCGTCCGTTTTTCAACGATTCCAACTATGTCCACTGGGCGGAGGCTGAGCGTTTCGGCATACGCCCGCTCACTGATACGCGCTCACATTGGCAGATAAGCTGTCCGATAGTCCGTGTCACGACCTGCGCCGATTTCTTCCTTGACACCCTCATATACTCCCGTCCCTACCTTGTGCCGCAGGCGGCATCCACATTAAGGGAGATCGGGCAGCGTTTTCGTGACACTATAGCTGCGCGCGGCGGAGGCGATTACCGCATAAAGGTGACAAGCCTGCTACGCACTCCGCGCACAGTCAAGCGTCTGCGACGCCGCAACCGCAATGCCATAGACTCGTCGGTCCACCAGCTTGGCACCACATTTGATATATCATATGCCTCATTCGTGGCGTCATCACCCTCTCCTGCACGCAGTGTGGATGATCTAAAAGGGATTCTCTCCGAGGTGCTGAAGGCCATGCGCGAAGAGAACAAGATATGGGTGAAGTATGAGGTGGGCCAGCCATGTTTCCATATCACTGCAAGAAAACCTGACACAGAATGAAATTTAAGAAAATTGCCAAGGTGGTGGGCTTCTCACTGCTTGCGGTACTCCTCCTTGTGCTGGCGGTCATAACTGTTGCCGTCAATTATCTCCGCCCGGAGAAGCTGACTCCGATGATCGAGAAATATGCCAATGGCTATCTTGACGCCGAAGTCGGCATAGACCGCATAGAGATAAGTTTCTGGAGCACTTTCCCGCGCTTTGATCTTGATGTGCAGGGCCTGAAAGTGCGCACAAAGGCATTTGAGTCCCTCCCCACTGAAGTCAGGAGTTCACTGCCGGAGTATGCCGATTCTCTTCTTTCGCTTGACCGCTTGCAGGCTGCGGTGAACATTCCGGCTCTCTTTATCGGCAAGATATCGCTGTATGACATAACCATAACATCTCCAAAGGTCAATCTTGTGCAGGCAACGCCTGAATCATGGAGCCTTGACATATTCCCTCCTTCGGAGGAGAGCGAGAGTGAGGATGGTCCGCTGGAGATTCCTGATTTCTCGATGGGGACATTCGAGATTGCCGGAGGGTTCCCTGTGCAGTATGTTTCTCTTCCTGATTCGCTGGATGTGGCTGTGAATCTTTCCACTGCCCGTCTGAGTGGTGACGGAGCCCCGGTGTACTCCCTTGCAGTGGAGGGGCTAACCTCCGCATCGGTTTCCGAAATTGTCGTCAACAGTCTCGGCATAGGGATGGGCGGCGATATCAGCTGGTCGGCCGATCATCCTTTGGAACTGTCGTTTGATGGCTTCAAGCTGTCTGTGGGGAACGTCTCGGCGACTGTCGACGCAGACGTGGATTTCGAGAATGATCTGCTCATAAGATCTTTAGCTCTCGGATTCCCGCTCACTTCTTTTGATGATATCATAGCTGTCATTCCCGAGGGTATGCGTGGCGAGCTTGGCAAGGTGGAGTCAGACATGTCGGTGGGGATGGATTTTGCTTTGACCGCGCCTTTTGCTGTGGGCGTTGATTCGATACCCTCGTTCAAGATGAATCTTAATGTGCCCAAGGGGTCGGCTTCGTATGACGGCATGGTGCTTAAGCATTTCGAGCTTCAGGCCGAAGCCGTGGTTGACGGTGCCGACATTGACAATTCGGTATTGAGCATATCGCGCCTTGTGGCGCAGGGGGAGGGGGTGGGATTCTCACTCTCGGCCAATGTTTCCGAAGTGGTATCCGATCCCAAAGTGTCGGGCACCTTCCGTGGCGGTCTGAATGTCGAGCACCTTCCGAAAAGCATTCTTGCGAAGCTGCCTTACGATGTCAAAGGCAAGCTTGTCGCCGACTGTACCTTTGATCTCAGGCAGAGTCATCTCACACGTGAGAATTTCCATCGCATACGTCTTGCCGGAGACGCTACTCTGACCGGGCTGGAGATGGACATGCCCGACCTCCCGGCTGAAGTATATGCCCGGCGGGTGGAATTGAAACTCGGAACCAATTCATCGTTTGTTCGTGGAGAGGCGAGTGTCGACTCCCTGCTCACGGCCTCACTCAGAATCGATACACTGTCATGCGCCGTGGAGGGGATGGATATCCGAGGGCGTGACCTGCTTGTGGGGCTCGGATGCCGCAACACCGCATCCAACACCGATACGACTGCCATAAATCCTATAGGGGGGCGTATTGCTGCCGGACGTTTCTCTCTGAGTTCTTCCGTTGACTCGACACGCATACATCTCCGTGACGCATCGGTGGCCGGTGCTCTCCATCGGTATAAAGGTGACAGGCGGCGTCCGCAGCTCAATCTCAACATCGCGGCTAAGGGAGCCATTTATGGTGACCGTGTGAACCGTGCCATGATCACGGGAGCGGGAATGTCGCTTACCGTGCATCCGTCATCCTCCCCGTCGGCGGAGCGCAGGCGCGCACGTATCGACTCTCTCCGTCACCTGTATCCCACGCTTTCTTATGATTCCATCTCTGCCATGAGCCGTGCGTTGGCCCGTGCATCGCGCAAGCGCAGTGCGGATAATGTGATAATGGCAGGAGACGGGCGTGAGAAGATAGAGGTCGATAACTCCATACGCCGCATCCTGCGCAACTGGGATGCCAAGGGTGCCATGCAGGCCGAGAGAGTAAGGGTATTCACCCCGCTTTTCCCTCTGCGCAACCGCATAAGCGATCTTGATGTGGATTTCTCCACCGATTCCATAGCAGTGCACAACACCCGTCTCAATCTCGGCAAGAGCGACTTCATGATCGACGGGTCCATATCCAACATAAGCCGGGCTCTTACATCGCGCAGAGGTTCCCAGTCAATCAGAGTGAATTTCGAACTCTCAAGTGACACCATAAACGTCAATGAGATTGCCGGGGCTGTATTTGCCGGCGCGGCGTATGCCGGCAGCGGAATGTCGGCCGGAGTGTCCGCAGTGGATGAGAATGCTGATGAGAATACTCTTCAGTCCACGGTCGACCAGGCCACTGCCGCTTCCGATTCTGCCTCGGTGCTCATAATCCCCGCCAATCTGGAGGCGACATTGAATGTCAGGGCCGGTACTGTGATATACTCCGATCTCTCGTTCCGTGATTTCCGCGGCACCCTCAATGCGTTTGACGGTGCGCTCAATCTCGCTCGTCTCGGCGCACGCTCCGATGTTGGCACGATAAACCTCAACGCCCTTTACACAGCTCCGTCCAAGTATGACGCATCCTTTGCATTCGGAATGTATGTCAAGGGTTTCCGCATACGCGAGTTCCTTGACCTTGTGCCGTCGCTCGATACCCTCATGCCTATGCTCCAGGGGATTGACGGAGTTGTCAATGCCGATATAGCTGCCACCACCGGGCTTGATACGGCGATGAATCTCGACATACCGTCGCTCAAGGCCGCAGTGAAGCTTTCGGGCGATTCGCTTGTGGTGATGGATGAGGAGACTTTCCGTAAGATAGGCAAATGGCTGCTGTTCAAGGATAAGAGCCACAATATGATCGACAGCATGACCGTGGAGATGATCGTCGACAATTCACAGATGCAGATGTTCCCGTTCATGTTCAATCTTGACCGCTACAAGCTCGGAGTGATGGGCAGCAATGACCTTGCCATGAATTTCAAGTATCACATAGCGGTACTGAAGTCGCCGCTCCCTTTCAAGTTCGGCATAAATGTTTCGGGCAATCCCGACAATATGAAGATACGCCTCGGCAGAGCCAAATTCAATGAAAAGAACATGGCGAAGACAGTGTCGATAGCCGACACCACGAGGGTCAACCTTGTGGAGCAGATAAGAAATGTGTTCCGCAGGGGCGTGCGTAATGCCGCTGTGAAGCAGATGGATTTCTCCGCTATGGGACAGGCCCTGATGGACGAGGATATAAAGGGCGACACTATATCCGGAGCCGACTCGCTCTATTTCATTCGCGAGGGGCTGATACCCCCGCCGGACACAACGGCGTTGAAGACTGTCAGTCCGGTCAAGAAAAAGAAAAACAAGAAACGCAAATAATCATGCCTGCCATACTTCCATACCATTCCGAGATAGTAAGATTTCTCGAGTGCCATCACTACCGTCGCGTGACACCGCGCGCGGCCCTTATCGACATGGACGGCACACTTTATGACTCCATGAAGAATCACACGGCATCCTGGTACCGCCTGATAAGTGAGGCCGGGATACCTTGCACGCGCGATGAGTTCTATCTCTACGAGGGGCGCACGGGTGCATCCACCATAAACGCACTCGTCAACCGTGCGTGGGGACGCGATGCCACCGAGGAGGAGAAGACGGAGATGTACCGTAAGAAGACGGTGTACTTCAACGAGCTTCCCCCCGTGGAGCCTATGCCCGGAGCCTTGGAGATGGTGAATCTGCTCAGGGACATGGGGCTGCGCAGGGTCCTTGTGACCGGATCGGGGCAGAACAGTCTGCTCTCACGTATCGACACCGATTTCCCGGGTATATTTGAGCCGGGTATGAGGGTGACTGCACGTGATGTGAGGCATGGGAAGCCGCACCCGGAGCCGTTTATACGAGCCATGCAGCTTGCCCGCGTGACCCCCTCACAGTCTATTGTCGTTGAGAACGCACCGTTGGGAGTGGAGGCCGGCGATCGAGCCGGAGCGTTTACAGTAGCTGTTATCACCGGCCCGATCCCTGTGGAGGAGATGGAGCGTGCGGGGGCTGCTGTGGTGTTCCCGTCTATGAAGGCTTTCGCTGACGCTCTGCCCACACTTGTGTTCTCGATGCTTGCCACAGAGATAGATCCTCTGTGAATAGCTCTTCGATGCCATCTATTATATAAACCTCATCCTTTTTGATACGACCCGATTGATCATGCAGAAAATACTGTTTACCAACGATATCTCCGCTGCCGTAACCTCGCTTGTGGCTGACATGTGTCCGTCCACCGTCCATATAGTCACCGACAGGAATGTCAATGAGAAGGTGTTGCCCTCTCTGTCCCTCCCTTATCCCGCCATAGTGACCGAGCCGGGTGATGTGTCCAAGAATCTTGACACACTTCCGGGTATATGGAGCGGCCTGATCGCCGGTGGTGCGACACGCAGGTCAGTGGTAATAAACATAGGCGGCGGTGTCGTGACCGACATGGGCGGATTTGCAGCTGCCACATTCAAGCGCGGTGTGAGGTTTATAAATGTGCCCACCACGCTTCTGTCGGCTGTCGATGCCGCTGTGGGTGGAAAGACCGGCATAAATTTCTGTGGCCTCAAGAACGAGATAGGGGCGTTTGCGCCGGCCGACGCAGTGGTCGTGTCAACAGTCCTGTTCTCTACTCTCCCTAAGGAAGAGCTTCTATCAGGGTATGCCGAGATGTTGAAGCATGGTCTGCTCTCTTCGGAGAAGGAGTATCGCGAACTGCTCGGATTTGACATATTGAATGCCGATCTTGATCGTCTGCTTCCTCTTCTCGAGAAGAGTGTGATGGTGAAGGAGCGCATAGTCACCGAGGATCCGCGCGAGAAGGGTATACGCCGTGCTCTGAATCTTGGCCACACTGTCGGGCATGCGTTTGAGTCGCTGGCCATGGAGCATAGTTCACCGGTGCCTCACGGATATGCTGTGGCATGGGGCATACTTGCCGAGATGGTGATATCCCATATGTCGGAGCGGTTCCCGTCGGATGAACTCTACAGGTATGCCTCGTATCTTAAAGAGCATGGATACGGTTCGCCCGACATTTCCTGTGGCGATTATCCGCGTCTGCTTGAGCTTATGAGGCACGATAAGAAGAACGATACTTCCGATCACATTAATTTCACGTTGCTGTCATCACCGGGCAAGCCGTTGATTGACCGCTCCGCCACGGAACAGGTCATCACTGAGTCGCTTGACATTTTCCGTGACCTTATGGGCTGATCCGCCTTCAGAACTGCCATCCGATCGACCCGAGAAAATCGAGCGTGTGGCATGTTGGCTTGACTATCCCGGTGGAATTGGCTATATTGGAGAATCCTATGTGGACTCTCGCGCCGATGCGCAGGTGCCCTCCGAATGTTAGGCCTGTGGCGAGGTGCAGACCCATGTCGCTGCGGTTGTAGGAGTTGATGAAGCCCTTGCTGTCATTATAGAAATCGGCCTTGAAATTGGACACCGACATTATGAGCTGTCCGAGCTCGTTGGCACGCGTGTCATATATATTGTTGTTCTGGGTGCCCCCTGTCCCATAGGAATAGTAGAGGCCGGTGTCGACATTCCACTTCACTGTGCTTGAGAGATTGAACATGAAAGTCATGTACACCGGGACATCAAACTTGTAGTAAGTGTTGCGCTGGAACACATTGGACACGCTGTGCCTGTTGCCCCCCACCACTGCCATGTCCATCTTCTCGGTGTTGCGTGTGAAGTTGAGCTCTGTCCCCAGTCCCAGAAAGCTGCGTATGTTGAATCTCACACCCGCGCCTATGCCGAATGCCGGGCCCATTCCGGCGTTCAGATCGGAGATCTCGGGGTAGCATGACATGTAATTTTCCGTGATGTAGCTTCCCCCCGCAAGAGCGTGGATGTCTATGTCAAGAAAATTGTCGGGGCGGCTGTGGTCTACGAATACCGGATTGCCGGCAGCCGAGGTCAGGGCGGCAGATATGATCGTGAATAGGGCGAGTAGTTGTCTGAGCATTTCGTTCTCTGTTTTTATCCCTCAAAATTACGTCAAAATTGCCCCTTTTCCAAGAAATGTGATTTTTTTTGAAAAAAATTGTCCAAAAGTTTGCACAGTTTCAAAATAGTCGCTAACTTTGCATCGCAAAACAAAAAAGCAAGGCTCCTTAGCTCAACTGAATAGAGCATCTGACTACGGATCAGAAGGTTACAGGTTTGAATCCTGTAGGAGTCACAAAGAATCAGAAGAGACTCATCGGCAATGCTGGTGAGTCTTGTTTTTCATTCCATATATGACATAGACGGATAAGACGAGATATGACACAGATAGATAACGACGAGCGATATATGCGTATCGCGCTTGAGGAGGCCAGGATGGCTTTCGACGCCGACGAGGTGCCCATCGGTGCGGTGGTCGTATCGCCGCGTGGCAGAGTGATAGGGCGCGGGCACAATCTCACCGAGGCCCTGTCGGACGTGTCGGCTCATGCCGAGATGCAGGCTCTTACGGCGGCTGCCGCGACTATAGGGGGGAAGTATCTTGACGGATGCACCCTGTATGTCACCGTAGAGCCGTGCCTTATGTGTGCGGGTGCCATAGGGTGGTCGCAGTTGTCGAGGATAGTGTACGGCGCGTCCGACTCCAAGAGGGGATACCGGTCGTATCTCCCTTCACGCTCGCCTTTCCATCCTAAGGCCACCGTGACATCAGGGGTGCTTGGCGAGGAATGTGCCGGGTTGATGCAATCTTTCTTCAAGTCCAAGCGTTAATTCAGTAAACCTATAAAAACATTCAGGTCTATGAAAAAGAAACTCGTCATATCCACCGGCGCGGGCATAAGCGCGGAGAGCGGCATATCCACCTTCCGTGACGCTGACGGGCTGTGGGAGAATTACCCCGTGATGGATGTGTGCAGTGCGGACGGTTTCGCACGAAATCCCACGATTGTGCACCAGTTTTACAACGAGCGTCGCAAAGGGCTTGTGACATGTGTCCCCAATGCCGCACACAAGGCTCTCGTTGAGCTTGAGAAATGGTATGACGTGTATGTCATAACCCAGAATGTCGATGATCTGCACGAGAGGGCGGGAAGCTCCAAGGTTCTGCATCTGCATGGCGAGCTTATGAAGGTGCGCTCCATTCCGCATCCTGAACGTGTGTACACCCTTGATATAGCTCATCTTGAGACCACGCCCGAAACGCGCGACGAGTATGGCGATCCCGTGCGGCCTCATATAGTGTTTTTTCAGGAAGCTGTGCCCAATATCGAGCCGGCTATCGAGCTTGCCTCGCAGGCCGATATATTCGTGGTCATAGGCACATCTCTTGTGGTATATCCTGCCGCGAGTCTACTGCACTATGTGCGTCCGGGTGTCCCTGTGTATTACATTGACCCTAATCCTGCTGTTGTGCCGTCCAATGTGACTGTGATAAAGGAAAAAGCCACGGTGGGAGTGCGTCAGCTATGCAGAATGCTCGAACCTTGTAATTAACACATATTAACAATCGGGGGGGGGTAATTTGCAAATTAATTTTTAACTTTGCATCGAAATATGATACATCCTTACAATAAGGCATCAAAATATCTACATATATAGCAAGAAATTCAACCTTATAAAGTCAACAAAAAAGTTAGGTTAAAAATAAGAAAGAGCTGACTGTGAAGTTAGCTCTTTTTTATGCCTGTACGCCGGGTTGTATGCCAGGGGGTACGCCGGCTGAGACGCTTTTTTAAAGAGTCACTGTCCGTTCTTCAGAGCCGGTGGGAGGTATATAATGGATCCGGCGGGAGGATATAATGTGGGCGGGTGACAGCGGGGCAGAGGCGGTATTCTCTCTGCTGTCGCTGTCACCCGCCGGTGTTATTGAAGATTAAATACTCCTTGGAGGATTGCTCCGCGGGGAATGTTTATCTCGTGGGATAATTGTGGTGGAGGTTAGGATTCTGGAGGATCACCGCGCGCGGTATGGGGAATACCCACATATCGGATTCGGGCTTGAGTGTGAAGGTTCTGCCGCAGAGCTCGCGGGTGAGTGTCTCCTTGTAGTCGTCAAGAAGAGTCCAGCGTTTGCGGTTGAAGAAGTTCCACATAGAGTACACGTATTCGCCGTGGCATGTCATCTTGATATACCTTATGGCCTCGTCCTTCTGTGTCACGCGGTTCTCGAGCGGCTGATATACGTCAGGATTGATGCGCTTTACGCGTATCTTGTCAAGCTCCCTCATGGCTCCGGTGATGTCATTGTCATGGAGTGCACACTCAGCGAGTATCAGATACATGTGGGTGGTCTTTATGCCGAGCATATTGTTTTGCCCCTCCATATCGTACGCGCTGTCAAACGGGACTCCGTAGTAGCCTATCATTTCATTTTCAAATCCTATGCGGTCCTTCTCCGGATCCTCGGGGTCATACATCCCTTTATATACGAGCGACTGCATGGGATAATTCTCGAGTTTATAGCTCCCCGGCTCGAACATGCTTTTGCAGTAAGGTGTGGTAAGGCCGTTGAGGAATCCAAGATTCTGGTTGCATGAGGTGAAGTAATCCTCCTCAAGCGTGAGCTGCGGACCTATTATAAGCTGCTTTATGGGCAGACCTCCGTAGGAGACATCGTCGCGAAGCATTGTGCCGTAGTCATTGATGACATCGCCGTGGCTCAGTGCGTCTTTTGCAGCTTCGACCGCGCCGTCATAGTCCTGCATCGCCATGAGCACATGGGCTTTCACCGCATAGGGCATCGCAGCGCAGAAACGCTCGCGGTTGATGGCCTCTTCCGGAAGGCAGTCGAGCTGTATGGCCCGGTCAAGATCGGCGAGAATATTGGTGTAGACCACTTTCTGTGTCTCCTGCACTGTGGGCTCCTGGATGTTGTGGGTCTCCAGCAGATACGGTATGCATGATTCGGTCTCGGCAGTGGCGGGGTTGTACGGGCGGGCATACTTCTGGGCCACGAGGAAGTGATAGTATGCGCGTATGGTGTATGCCTCGGCGCGCAGACGGTTCTTGTGGTCTTCGGGACCTTCCGCCTCATCCACCTTTTTGAGTATGGGGTTGGCTACCTTTCCGATCTTCGAGTAATAGCTCTCGTAATCCCCGTCATCGCTTGTCAGTGCCGGGAATATGGTGGCATGGGCCTCTTCGTCCCATGTTGTGAGGATCATGTTGAAGGTCTTTGTGGTCTTGTCCAGCTCGGTGGGCAGATAGCCGTCACCCGTTATCAGATCACCGCACACCATTCCCATGTCGGCATACCAGCCATAGGCATCACGGTTGAGCAGGAGCTCAAGATCGGAGGTCTTGGTGAGCAGGTTCATCCCTTTCTGGTCTATGTCGGTGAAACTCTCGCACGACGAGATGGCTGCGGCGAGCGCAATGGCCGGTGCCGCTATATATTGTATCCTGATTTTCATTGACTATGAAGTTGTTTAGATGTTGATATTAAGTCCTAACACATAGCTTGACTGGGTGCGTATCCCTCCGGTCTCCGGATCGAAGTCGGCTTTATCCTTGGTCCAGATGGCTTTCGGATCGTTGATCTGGAAGCGGATCGAGCAGTTGTTCACCTTCAGATGACGCAGCCATCTGGTGGGGACGTCATATCCGAACACTATATTGCGGAATTTTATGAAGTCCGCGTCGTGAAGTGCGCGGGAGGAGTTATAGGGTGCCTGATCGAGGACTTGTGAGTGTGCATATTGTCCAATAGCAGGTACATCTGTGGGGTTGTCGGGGGTCCAGGCATCAAGATAGTGTATGTCTATAGGTCCGTAGAAAGACCCTTCGAAACTATTGTGATATGGCAGGCAGAACATCTTGTGGCCGCCGTAGTATGTGAGGAGGAATCCCAGTGAGAATCCTTTCCAGCGTATCTGATTGTCGATGCCGGCTATCACCTTGGGATCGGACTGTCCGGCGAAGAACATATTGTCGGCACTCTGGTACATCATGTCATAGTGGGTACCTCCGTCGGCAGTGTAGTAGAGCTGCTGCCCTTCGCGTCCGGGGGTGTCATCGATTTTTGCGAATTTGAACATCCACAGGGCGTTGACAGGATATCCGGTCTTGAAAGGAGAACTGATGAGACCGGAGGCATAGGTCTGAGGATTCTCCACATATGTCACCTCATTCTTGTTGTAGGTGAATGTGAAGTTTGTGGTCCATGCGAAATCGCTATCTCTGCGCGGACGGAACCAGTCATAGCTGAGTGACAGTTCTATACCCTTGTTCACGATCGATGCGACATTGGCGTTCATCGAGGAGAATCCGGTGGTGGCGTCAAGCAGCTTGTTGCCGAATATGTCCTCTCCGATCTTTTTGTAGTAGTCGATTGTGCCGCGCAGACGGTAGTCCATGACACTGAAGTCGAGGCCTATGTTGTGCGAACGGTTCTTTTCCCATCTCAGGAATGGATTCTCAGGCGATTCTATGACTCCGTAAGGAATGTTGGTGTCGCGGTTGGTCTCTCCGGTGGATGCGGTCATATAGGATGTCGCGCCCTGATAGATGTTGCCGGTGACACCATAGCTGTAACGCAGCTTGAGGAAATCGATCCATGTGATGTCATGGATGAACTCCTCCTTGTGGATGTTCCAACCCACGCCTACCGACCATAGAGGCTTGCCGCGGAACTTGGCGTTCAGTCCGTAGACATCGGCATAGTCCTTTCGGTATGATCCGAATGCGTTGTAACGCTCGTCAAACGTGTATGTGGCATTGAAATAAGCCGAGGCATAGCGGTGGCGCACATCGGGCACCAGACCGTTGTAACGCTGGAACTGATAAGTGTTTATGCCGGCGTTGCTGGAGCCGATCCTCCAGTATGGAGCCGTCCATCCGAGCTTGGTGAGGGCGTCAAAGTCGACAGTGTGGGTGCCGGTGGTCTGTAATTGCTCGTCATAGCCGAGAATGTAGTGCTTCTCACCCCACACCTTGGTCTGGCGGAATTCCGTGCCGGCTATGGCAGCTATGTCATGCTTGCCGAAGGTGCGGTTGAAGTTGAGCTGCCCGCGCAGTGTCCAGTGGTTGCCGTGGGAGTCCTCTGTGCGGAGGAATCCGCCGTTCTCCGGTGTCAGGTACACTACCTTGCCGTTCTTTAGGGTGGTGAAGGTGTTCTTGAGCTCGCGTGCGCTCCAGCTGTTCTCTTTGGCATGGTTCTTCATCTCGTTGGATGTCACCTCATATATGAACTGAGCGTTGGCAGTGAGCCCCGGTATGATCTTGAAGAGGAGATCGGCATGGTAACGCATCTCCTGGCGGCGGTTTATAGTAGTGTTGTCGATGGCTTCCTGACGCGGGTCGACAATCATGTCGGATATGCCCGGAAGGTTCTCCCACCATTCGCCGTAGTCATTGCCGTAGTTTCCGTAGTAACGCTTCATGACACTGCCGTCCTCGTTGAGATAAGGCTGGTAAGGCTCGTAATTGAACGGGTTATAGATGTCGGTGTTGTAGTCACCGCCGTATTCGCGTGTGTTGGAGTACACTCCGTTGATGCTCAAAGTGGCGGTAAGCCATTTGGCGAGATCGAAGGATCCTTTGTAGGACACGTTGAGCCATTCGTCCTTGTGGTTGAACTTGCCCACATTGTCATGGCGGTAGTTGATCACCACGTTGTTGCGGCTTATGTCGGAACTGCTGCGCAGGGCGAGGTTGTATTGCTGCACGAAGCGGCGGTTGAGCATATTGTCGGCAAGCTCTTTGGCGAAGTTGTTTTGTGCGAGTCTGTTCTTTATGGCATTAAGTTCTTTGTCAGATATCTTGCCGGCCGCTTTCTGATAGTAGGCATATTTAAGTGGGGAGACTTTGTATCCGTTCTTGAGGTCCTTTTCGATTTCTCCCATGGGATCGGCCTTCTCACCGCTGAAGAAGAAGTAGTCGTAATAGTCGCTTTCGACCTTTATCTGCTCCTCGGGGTTCATGTAGTAGTTGTCGTGATAGTCGACATTCTGTTTCTCGTACCATGTGAAGTTGGCCGAGAAGTCGATATCGATCTTCCCTTTTTTCTTTGCGTCCTTGGTGGTGACGACTATGATGCCGTTAGATGCCCTGGCTCCATAGATGGCGGCTGCGGCCGCGTCCTTAAGGATGTTGATGGATGCTATGTCGTAAGGATTGAGGTCCTCGATGGATCCTTCGATGGGGAGGCCGTCCACAACAAGCAGAGGCTTGCTCTCGGCGTGTAGAGTGCCGACACCACGTATCACAGGCTTGCCGCCATAGGTGGAAAGTCCTGCCACGCGTCCTTCGAGATTGTCAAGAAGGTTGGGGGTGTAGCGTTCGGCAAGTTTCTCAGAGCTGATGGTGGCCACAGAGCCTGTCATCTTCTCCTTCTTGATCTCCTGATAACCTGTCACCACCACCTCGTCGATCATATTGGGGTTGGCAACGAGCGAGATCTTAAGAGGTTTGGCACTGTTGGCGGCTGTGAGCGGCAGTTCATAGGGGTGCATGCCCACGTAGTGGACCTCGAGCACAGGGTTCTTGCCGCTGACATGGATGGAGAATTTACCGTCCATATCGGCTGCGACTCCTGTCGATGTCCCTTTCAGTGTGACTGTGGCTCCGGGAAGAGGCTCGCCTTCCTCATCGAGTATGACACCTTTAATGGTTTTGTCGAGATGAGTGTTGCCGGCTTTCTTGGATGCCGGACGTATGATGATAGTCTTGTCAACGATGTCGTAACCAAGGCTCATCTGTCCGCATACCACATCGTCGAGCAGCTGGCTGAGAGTGTTGGCTGTGAAATGTCCGTTGACTTTGTTCCTGACTGTGTTCAAGACCTCCTTCTGGCACACAATGTCATATCCGGTCTCTTTTTCCAGGATGGTAAGTACTTTCTCCGCATTGTCGTTGCGGAATGAAACGTTGAAGCCCTGCGCATTGATGCCTATAGGTATCAGCATCATCGTAAGGACAAAAGCTAAGATACTTCGTTTCATAAAAATAATAGATTGGTTAAATAAATAAAATGAATGATTGACAACTATGTTAGCTTGTAATCTTTGAGATCACGATCCTGCCGTCGGTGAGGCTGAATCTTATGCCTCCGCTCTTTTCCAGGATCGATATCGCGGTCTTGAAGTCGGCATAGCGTGGTATGCTGCCGAGGAATACTATGTCGCCAACGTTGGGGTCGGCGAACTCATATTCGAAGTCATACCACCGGCTCAGGTCGCGCATGATGTTGCTCAGAGGCTGTTCCTCAAACACGAACCGTCCGTGACGCCAGCCTGTTATGACCTCGGTCTTGACTATTTTCATGTTGACTCTCTGCTCTTCACGGTCGAAAAGAGCCTGGTGTCCCGGCGAGAGATACAGCTCACCGCCGTCGCCGTCGAGCTGGCGCAATGATATGGAGCCGTTTTCGAGTGTGGTGTATGTGATATTCTCGTCGGGGTAGGCCTTGATGTTGAAAGTGGTGCCGTAGACCCTCACCACCTGTCCGTTGCTCTCGACATAGAATGGACGGTCGGCGTCCTTGCGTACCTTGAAGTATGCCTCGCCCACTATGGCCACGCGCCGTTCATCCTGACCGAATGCCTTGGGGTAGTGGAGCTGTGACTCGGAGTTGAGCCACACTTCGGTGGAGTCCTCGAGCACGATCTTGAACTCTTTGCCGCGCCCTACGTCGAGGCATAGCTGCTCGGCTGCCTTCTCGCTTGGGGCAAGAAGTTCGGTGGCGTGTTGGATGGCAGTCATGCAGGTGTCGGATTCCTCAAGGAGCACTGACACGCCGTTGCCGTTGCTCACAGTGGCTCCTGTGCTGCCATGCCTGATGTCATTGATCGACAGCATAGGCTCGGATGTGGCAGCAGGGGCAGGCGATCCGGTGGAAAGATCTATGCCGCCAAGATGTATCATCACCCCGGTGATGACAGCTGCGACAGCCGCTACAGCGGCAAACCTGCGCCTGCGTCGTGCCGGGGCTCGGAGTTCGGAGAGTCTGCGCCGCATGTCGGCCGCGGGCCGCCTGGTGTCTATCATCCGGCGGCGTTCGCGGTCCTCCATGAGTGAGCCGATATCCCGGATTTCTTTCAGAAACTCCTCATTCGCTTCGTCTTCGGCAAGCCATGAGTCCAACTCTCCGCGCTCTTCTTCGGAAAGAGTGCCGAGAATGCTTCTATAGATCAATTCGCTGATATCGTTGCGCATATCTGTCGTATGTGTTTATTTTAATTTCCGTCCGTCTATTGCCATAGTCAGGATTTCGTCGATCTTCTCAAATGAAGGTCTTACCGCATCCGTGTCCATGAGTTTTCCGTCGGGGGCAATAATTATGAATCTGGGTATGCCGGTGATGTCAAGCTCTTCGGAGAACTTCTTGTTTTCATCACCCACGAGGCGGTACTGCGGCCATGCGGGATTGTCGGCCTTGATCTTTTTGAGCCATGCGTCGCGGTCTTCGTCGACGGAGAAGCTCAGGAACTCGATCTTGTCGTTACCCTTGAAGCGTTCAACAAGTTTCTCCATATAAGGAATCTCGGCGCAGCACGGTCCGCACCATGTAGCCCATACGTCCACATACAGGACTTTGCCGAAAAGGTCTTTCATATTGATTGTCGACCCGTCGGGAAGCTCAAGAGTAGGGATGTAGCGGAGATCGTCGCCGGCCTGAAGCTGCTCCATGATCACCTTGGCGCGTGCGGCATGATGCTCTATTATCTCGGGATATTTGGCAGCGTATTTTGAGAAGGCTTCCATAAATTCAGCCACTTCCTCACGCGGACCTCCGTACATGAGATAGTCGCCGGCGATCTTGTTGATGGCACGGCGTCGGTTGGGCTCATAGGTGAGCGCGCTGTCGGCAAGAGCAAGTTTGCTTTTGATCACTTTCATTTTATTGCTGTAGTTGGGCAGGAGCTCCACAGTGTTTTTTGCTTCGAGCCAATGATCATAGAGCCCGCTCAGACCGTTTGCTTCGGTGTTGGGATCTATGGAGGCTATGATCTCGTTGTATTCGGGCATGTCGGCCAGCTCCTTCTTCTCGCGATATTTGCGAACGGTAAGGAATTCGATCGACTTGAGCTTGTAGAGACTTTCGGCAAGTGCTGAATAGTAATCGCGTGTGTCGCTGTCGCTCACTCCTGAGAGCATATCCTTCAGCCCGTTGTATTCCTTGTCAAGGATGGCGTTGGCTGTGTCGAAGTCGGCAACCTCGCCATACAGGTGATCAGTGTATTTAGAATAAGTGAACGCTCCTGTTATAGCATTGTATATGCGGCTCTTTTCAGCGTTCTCCCCGGCATATACCGCTGTGGCCGTCATGCTCTCGGGGTCATATGTGACATTTACTTCGGTTGTGGTCCCTTTCTTTACATGGACACCTAATTCTGTCTTGCCGACATTCAGGTTGAGGTCTGCTTCCTCCATCCCTTCGGGGAGGGCCTGATCGAACTCGTAATTGCCGAGAGAGTCGACATCGAATTTTACACCTTCGAGGTTGTCGATGTTGTCGGCAAGATAGTAGCGCATCTTGGCTGGTTTCTCACTGTCGTTCCCTTCGAGATGGAAGCGTACCATGGGTCCGTCAGCCTTCTTTTCGGAACTGCACGAAAGCATGCCCCCGATCATGGCGGCGAGCATGGCAAAATGAATGGTTTTTGTTAGTCTCATAGATGTGATGAAATGAGGTTGATCTTATGTTTTTACACTATTAGCCCTTTCATCACGTTTGGTATATCAAAAAATCCATATTTTTACTAAAAAATTATTGTCGATTCAAAATTTTTGTTGAAAATTGCGGATATAAACCAAAATCGCTACTTTTGTAGTAGTTTCTGCATGATTGACTACACACCATTGTTCAAGGCATACGTAAAAGGAGAGCTCGACGAATTTTACGATGTGATGTATCCCGGGCTTCTGCTGTTTGCCGCAAAGACGCTCGGTGATTCTTTGTCATATATGGCCGAGGACTGCGTGCAGGATGTGATAGTGCATACTTATATCAACCGCATGCGTTTCGAGAGTGCGTTGCATTGGCGCAGGCATCTGTTGCTTGCCATATACCACCGGGCCATGAAGATGGTCCGCCACAAGAATGTGTGTGACAGCAACATCACTGCTGTAAGCGAAGAGAAGCTGTGTCGCGACATAAGCTATCAACTGATAAAGCAGGAGACTCTTGACACCCTGTATGCGGCGATAGAGACTCTGCCGCAGGAGTACCGCGAGATTTTTGATCTGAGTTTTGAACAGGGGCTGCGCAATCCTGAGATTGCGGCTATGCTTAACATAGCGCAGATCACAGTGAAGAAACGCAAGGCAAAAATGATAGAGATGCTTCGCCGCAAACTTGGCGACATTTCAGCTGACGACCTGATTATCATACTGTTGGCTGCAAAAATCGGGGGGGGTAAATCGTCTGACTGTCAGGTAGTTACATGCGCATAGACCGTACCTGTGGCTTTATGGTGTGGCTGAAAATTCGCTAAAATTAGCCAAAAACGCCAAATATTTTACCCATACGATTGAATTTGTGGATTTTTTGGCTAATTTTGCAGCAAAAGGATTCTCGGACATGGGAAATATAGTCAATCTCAAGCAACTTACGTCACTGGCAAGATTCTCCACCGAATTTTCTAATCTGAGTGACGACTATCTCTTTACGCGCATCACCTCCGACAGCATATCAAAGGCGTTGCGATATGATTCCGTGAACCGCATCGAGAATATCGAGGGTCCGAGGCGTCTTGACGGCATGTCATGGATACTGTGTTTCAGGGGACGTATGGATCTGGAGATCAATCTTAAACCTATCACCCTGACTGCCAATTGCATCGCTGTGACAACCCCCGGATCGATGATCGAGATAAAGGACCTCGGGCGTGACGGTCTTGACTGCTATATGCTGTTTGTGTCGACCGAATTCATGAAGGATATCAACTTTGATCTCAATGTGCTCGGCTCGGCTGCGCGTCTGGGCAATGACTCCATGATCGGAAACATGATGCAGATATCCGAGGAGGAGGCTGACACTCTGCGCGATTATTTCAAATTGCTTCACCGTAACTCCGCATCGGCCAACGGAAGCATATATACCAAGTCGATAGTGCGATGCGTGATCGCCGCACTCACTTATCAGGTCCTTCAGATGGTTACCGGAAGGCTCAAGGACAGCCCTGAGGCGAAGATGCCTCGCTCAAGGCGCACAACCTATGTCAACGAATTCATGAGGCTTGTGCACGAGCACCACACCCGCGAGCGTTCCGTGGCGTTCTATGCCGGCAAACTGTTCATATCACCGAAGTATCTGTCGCTCATCATAAAGGAGAGCACAGGCAAGTCGGCTACCGAGGTCATTGACTCGTATGTGGTGCTTGAGGCCAAGAATCTGCTTAGATTCTCGGGAAAGAACATACAGCAGGTGGCCTATGAGCTCAATTTCCCCAACCAGTCATCCTTCGGCAAATACTTCAAGCATCTTACAGGGATGTCACCCTCAGAATACCAGAGATCATGAAAATAACACTCCCTCCGCGCCAAGGGGCAGGGCCGCTTGAGATTGATACCTCCGATCTGCACCATGTAGTGATAATAGGTGCCAACGGATCAGGAAAGACTCGCTTTGCCAACCGTCTGGCTGCTGATCTCGGCAGGCAGGCGTTCCGTCTGTCAGCCATAAAGGCTCTGTATAACAAAGAGGGGGAGGACACAGCCGAGAACTCTATCGATATGCTCTACCGTCAGGCTGTGTCGGGGGCCTCGCTGCTGCGCCCCGACCTGAAGGGGGAGTTTGAACGAATGATAGGACTGATGGTCAACGAGGAGATGCTCAGCCTGATACAGAACAAATATGCCGGTGACGGGCGTAAGGCTCTTCCCACAAGGCTCGACAAGGTGATGAAGCAGTGGCAGAAGGTGTTTCCCGGCAACCGTGTGCTGGTGGAGAGCGGGCGCATGCTCTTCAGCCGCGACACTTCGGTCGACACATATTCCCACTCCAAGCTCTCCGACGGCGAGAAGACCGTGCTCTATTATCTCGGTGCCGTGACATTCGCCCCGAAAGGTGCCACTATGCTTGTCGACTCTCCGGAGATGTTCCTCCACCCGTCGTCAATAGCGTCACTCTGGAACAGTATAGAGAACAGCCGTCCTGACTGCACCTTTATATATGTGACTCACGATCTTCAGTTCGCCTCCACACGCGGGCAGGGCAACACCATATGGGTGAAGAACTGTGATCCTGTGAAAGGGGAGTGGGACTATGACTTCCTGACATCCACCGACGGCATAAGCGACGAAGTGTATCTCGCCATAATAGGGGCGCGCAAGCCGGTGCTCTTCATTGAAGGTGACGGGGTGCATTCCATCGATGCCCGCCTGTATCCGCTCATATTCGAGGAGTACACGGTGAAATCGCTCGGAGGGTGTGACAGGGTCATAGAGTCCACGCGCACATTCAATTCCCTGCGTTCGTTCCATAATCTCAACGCCTACGGCATCGTCGACCGTGACCGCCGTGACGAAGGGGAGGTCGTCTATCTCCGCAAGAAGCAGGTATATGTGCCTGATGTGGCCGAGATCGAGAACATATTCATGCTTGAGCCTGTGGTGCGCACTATGGCCCGGCTCAACCACCGCGATCCCGATGAAGCGTTTGCAAGGGTGAAGCGCAACATAATGCGCCTATTCGAGGCTGACTTGCGTCAACAGGCCCTGCAGCACACCCGCCACCGCGTAAAGAAAGGGGTCGAGCACAGGATCGACGGACGATTTGCCAACATAGGGCAGCTTGAGGAGCATATATCCGACCTTGCCCGCGAGCTTGATCCGCGAGCCACATACGAAAGCCTCTGCCGTGATTTCCGCAGGTATGTCAGGGATGGGGATTATGCTTCGGTGCTCCGCGTGTACAACCGCAAGACCATGCTGTCGGAGAGCCACGTGGCCCATCATTGCGGATTGCGCCGCGATGACAAGGATGTCTACATAAACACCATCATCAATATCCTCTCCGCCAACCGTCAGGGTGCCGACGATATCCGCTCAGCCATCCGTTCAACCTTCTCGCTCGGGTAGGAAACATGAGTCCCGGACAGGGACGTGATCCGGAGTAATTACATATTTTTAAAGATATAAGATGAGTCAATCCTTCGCATTCAGGATTGACTTATCTTATATTATAAGTAATCGATTGGCTATTAGATGCTAAGGAAACAGTCAAATGAGACCCGCATCATGGTGATACGAATCCGCATGCATCGGAGACAATATGACATCTAATTGACACAGCCCATTTTGCCAGGGAATCAATAATGAATTATTTTTGTTTGGAAATAACCAATCTCATATTTTCTCTATGATTTCAGATCGATTTATTAGAATTTTGCTATTGATATTCTGTTGTGCACAGACATCATTCTCATTGTATGGTCAGGTATCCATGCCAGGCAAGTCTGTCGGAAGGTTTCTCGGGCCGGTCCCCGAAATAGTATTCAGCAACCGGTCATCGGCTCTGGATTTCCCTATAGTTGATAAAAATGGCATGGCGGCTGCGATATTGGTTGATGATAATGACTATAAAGGCGTTAAACGAGCCTCGGAAGATCTGGTGGATGATATCGAGCGCGTTACAGGTATAAGGCCTCAGGCCGGACGTTGTGGCAGCAGACAGCCTGCCGTAATAATAGGTACATTGGGTAACAGCAGCATGATTGACAGCCTTGTGTCATGCGGGAAGATTGATCTGGATGGACTGAAAGGCAAGTGGGAGAGCTTTATGATCTCAGTGTTGCATGATGATTGCCCTGTGCTTGTGATAGCAGGCAGTGACAAAAGAGGCACTATCTATGGGATATATGAGTTGTCGGAATAGTTAGGCGTTTCTCCGTGGTACTGGTGGGCAGATGTCCCTGCAAGAAAACGGACTTCGGCATATGTCAGGTCAGGATGCTACACATCAGGAGAGCCCTGTGTCAAATATCGCGGGATATTTATAAATGATGAATGGCCTTCATTCGGAGGATGGACCTCAGAGAAGTTTGGCGGCTTTAACTCGAAGATGTACACACACTTGTTTGAGTTGCTGTTAAGACTTAAGGCTAACTACCTATGGCCGGCCATGTGGTCAGCTGCATTCAATGAAGACGATCCTTTGAATCCGGCTCTTGCTGATGAGTACGGGATTGTGATGGGTACTTCCCATCATGAGCCGATGATGCGTGCCCATAAGGAATATACAAGGCGCAAGGATAAAGTAGGAGCCTGGAACTATGCGGAAAATAAAAAGGGATTGGACAATTTCTTCATGGAAGGAATGACAAGGAACAAGGATTTTGAAAACATCGTCACCATAGGGATGAGGGGCGACGGCGATGTTGCCATGAGCGAAGGGGGCGATTCTTTAAATATGTCGATATTAAAGGACGTAATAGATGGTCAGCGGTCCATATTGTCAGCTGTATATGACCGAGACCCGTCCTCAATCCCACAGTTATGGGCTATCTTCACGGAGGTGCAGCGATATTATGATGCAGGATTTACAGTCCCCGATGATGTCACCCTGTTGTTTTGCGATAACAACTGGGGTTACATAAGACGTACAGGTCCCTCCAAAGAACGTGCGCGCAAGGGGGGTATGGGAATGTACTATCACATAGATATGAACGGCGGCCCGTGGAATGACCGCTGGGTAAATACATCTCCTAATGCAAAGATACGTGAGCAGCTTAATCTTGCTTACAAGTCGGGTATAGACCGCATCTGGATTGTCAATGTGGGTGATCTGAAGCCTAAGGAGCTTCCGATTGATTTCATAATGAGATATGCCTGGAATCCCGAAAGGATATCATCCGGAGAGGTCGGGCGTTATGAAGTCGAGCTTATGGGATCCATGTTTGGCGCAAAGAATGCGGAGCGGATTGCTGATATTGTAAGAAGATATGCAAAATACAATCTTTGGAGAAAAGCGGAGGTCCAGTCTGCCGATATATTCAGTATTGTAAATTACAAGGAATCGGACAGGGTAAATGAAATGTGGGATAGACTTGTTGCCGATGTGAAATCCGTTGAGGCTGAAATCCCTGAATCAGCAAAGGATGCTTTCTTTCAGTTAGTGGCATATCCTGTCAATGCCTCGGCTGCGGTGGCTAAGATGTACTTGTATGCCGGGAAGAACAATATGTTTGCCCGTCAGGGCCGTAAGTCCGCCAACGATTATGCGTCAATGGTCAAGGAGCTATATGACGCCGATAGTATCCTGACGTGGAGATACAACAATGAGATCTCTGGTGGGAAATGGAAAAATATGATGCTTGACAAACATATCGGATATACGCAGTGGAGCATGCCTGAAAGCAATATTATTCCGGAACTTCATTACGTGAAGCCATTGCCTGAGGCTTCTATGGGTGTAACGGTCGAGGGGAATGAGAAAGCCTGGCCTAATAATACCGACAGCCTGTCATTGCCTGTATTGGACCCTTTGGGGACAAGCGAAGCATATATAGATATATTCAATATGGGGGAAGGCTCGTTGGAGTATGCAGTCAAGACATCACGAAAGTGGCTTAAGACTGATGTCAGTCGTGGAACTGTTGACAGTGAGGGGCGTGTCCATGTCTCCGTTGACTGGGCTGACGCTCCGTCGGGAAGATCCGTAGAGAGAATTGAAGTCTCATCCGGAAATAGGAAAGTGTCAATTGAGGTGCCGGTTGTAAATGCGAAGATACCGGAAAGCAAGGAGCCGTTTTTTGGTACCTTAAACAGGAGCGAGTTCTCTATACCGGCATATCAATATAACAGGAATGTCGCAGGAGATGATGCTGAATGGGTGTTTATTAATGGATTAGGCCGCGGAGAAGGGAATATGGGCATTGACAATACTATTGCAGAATTCCGTGGATTTGACCATACTCCATGTCTCGAATATAAGATATATGTATCCGAAAGTGGAAAATGCCCCATCGCAATCGGCATATTGCCTACGCAGGATATAAATCCCGCAAGAGGTTTGAGCTTAGCTGTAGGAATTGATGACCGTGAGCCGTCGGTTATTGATGCGCGTCAGGGGTTAGTGGACACTTTTAACGAATACACCCCCAAGAATCTTGCGGCATCATCCGTGCTTAAGCCGCTTCCAAAGCGCAACACTTTGGCTCTTTCCGGTCATCCCGGCAGAAGAATGCGCAATGAGATCTTTGATAATTTGCGCTGGCTGCAATCCGAGGTTGATGTTGATAGTCCGGGATTTCATACGTTGAAGATATATATGGTGGATCCCGAAATAGTATTGGAGACAATATGTGTCAATCCTGACAATTCTCGCCAGAGTTATTTTGGCGCACCTCCTGTCAGGCATATGAGCACAGAAATATAACAAACAAGAGGACGTGTCATAACGTCCGTATATAAAGAAATTACCCTTGCTACAGCTATCTGCGGCAAGGGTAATTTCTTCAGGAAGGGTGTTTTGACACAACCCTCTTGTTATTGTATTTTCCTTATCTGCTCTTTGTGAGCCGGCAGGTATCAGGCGTTCTGGGCGATCTCCTTGAACTTGTCGAGCGATACAGTCTCCTTGTCAAGCGATACTATGCCTTCGATAGTCGAGTACAGCTTGGACGAGAGGATCTGCTGTATGAGCTGGTTGCGGATCTCCTCCTTGGCAATCTGCTCCTTGGCATACTTTGTGATCACTTCATCGTCCATGCCGGCGAGACCGTACTGGGCGAACTGGCGTGCTGTAAGTGCCTTGGCTGTGTCAAGCACCTCGTTGGGTTCAACCTTGATGTCGAGGTTCTTGAGAAGGTTGTTCTCGATGATCTCGTGTTTGATGGCTGCTTCCTGTGAAGCGAAAGCCTCGTCGGCGTTCTCTGCGTCAGCGAAGAAGAGCTTCTTGATGGTGGCTGCGGGGAGCTGCATGTCGCCATACTTCTCCATCATGGCCTTGTCGAAGGTGTTGCGGAAGAGTATGTGGCTGTTCTGTGCGAGTTCGCCGGCGATAAGATCCTTGATGGCTGCGCGGTACTCCTCTTCGTTGTGCACCTTGTCGGGGCCGAAGGCGTTGTTGTAGTACTCCTCGCCAAGCTCGGCGGGTGTGTTGACAATGATCTCCGAGATGTTCATCTCGAAATCGTTGTGCACGTCACCAGCGATGGCTTTGTCGATATGGAGCATGGAAGCGAGCTCACCGGCATCGCCGCCGGCAGCCTTGTTGGGGTTGAACACCACCTTGTCGCCGGGCTTCTTGCCGTCAAATTTTGCTGCTTCTGCCTTGTCCTTGAAGTAGAGGGGGAACACTATGCCGTCGGTCACCTGGATGGCACCTTCGTTGGTGTTGACCTCACCGTTTTCATTGAGCTGCATGAGCGAACCCTTCACCACCGCGTCAGGTGTCATCTCCTCGCCGGGCTTCTGTGAGCCGAAACGCTTGCGCATGTTTGTGTCCTGCTCGTTGATCATCTCGTCGGTCACCTCGATCTCATAGAATGGATAGTGGTCCTCGGCTGATGGCTTGATGTCGAGCGCGGGGATGAGAGCGAGGTCGTATTTGAACTCCTGGTCGCCCTCCTCAAAAGCTTCCTTGACCTCGACAGGCATCGGATGCCCCATGACGTTGAGCTTGTTCTCGGTGATATAGTCAATGACTGCGCGGTACACGTTGTCGTTGATGACGTCGCTGGTGATCTGCTTGCCGAAACGACGCTTGAGCTCGCCGAAAGGCACATGGCCCTTGCGGAAACCCGGTATGACGTGGGTGCGGCCTATCTCCTTGAGCTTCTTGGTCACATCGTCCTTATAATCGTTCTCTGCGATGGCTACCGTGAGTCGAAGCTCCACGGGAGAGATCTCTTCCTTTGAAATGTTCATCTCTTAATAAGTATCTTATGTTTTAGTATTTCTTTCAGCGTGCAAAATTAGCAAAAAAATCACAAAATAGCAAGCACTCAGTCATTCAAGATATTTTGCAAGAGCATTCCCTTAGGTTTCTCGCTTTTTTTGCGTATTTTTGTGCCCATGAAAAAGATTTTCGTAACATTCATCACCATATTCCTCACACTGTTAGGTTCACGGGGGCTCCGTGCCGCCGATCCTGTTGTGGCACCGAGCTATGCATGGGGCATACTGCAGCCCCTCGGTCTGCACTCGCCGGCCACCATCGACACTCTGCTTTATAACTATTACCGCACTGCGATTCCTACCTCCGAGTCTCCGGCGTTCGCCACGACCGGCAATCAGGCTTCGGCAGGAAAAAACATGATATATATGGATCAGGAGCCTGTGAGCGCATTCTTCCTGAAGGATGCGAAGAGATATTGGCTCCCTTCCGAAAAGGACCAGAGGTTCTACAACACGCGCATTCCCATGTCGATAGTGGGGTACAACACCGGTGGAGGCCGAGAGATAGCCCAGGACTGGTTCAGGTTTCTTTTTTCCGGCAATTTCAGCCCTAAGGGACAGGTGGGACTTGATATCAATTATCCTTATTCCAAGGGCTCTTATGCCAATCAGGCGGCAAAGACATTCAGCTGGAACCTTTTTGGCTCATATATGGGTGACCGGTACGAATTTCAGGGCTATTTCAATTCTTACACGGCTCTCAATCAGGAGAACGGCGGTATAACGGATGACCTCTATATCACTGATCCGGCTGTGATACAGGGAGGCATGTCCAAGATAAATCCCAAGAATATACCCACCAATCTTACAGCATCACGCAACCGTGTGGCCGGTAAGCAGATGTATATGAATCATCGTTATAAGGTGGGGTTCTGGAAGGAGACCTACGATTCGGTATATGAGGACTCAATAATTGCAAGGGAATATGTGCCGGTGTCGAGCTTCATATGGACAATGTCGTACAGCGAGGACCGACACAAGTTCTACAACCTGTCTTCGTCCGAAGAGGATTTCTGGGCCAACCATTATATATCGGATGCATGGACCGACGACCACACTGAATACTCGTCGCTGCGCAACACCATAGGCATAGATCTGCTTGAGGGATTCAACAAATACGCCAAGGCCGGACTGTCGGCCTTCGTGACCCATGAACTGAGGAAATATACCCAGTCAACCGACACTATACCGTTGAGCGGCACTGAACGACCCGAAGGGCTGACGCCGTATCCCTATGCCGAGAAACTTGCGGCCAAAGCTTCGGAGAATCTTGTGTACGTTGGGGCGCAGCTCACAAAGCGTCAGGGCACATTGCTCAACTATGAGGGCACCGTACAGATAGGTCTTGCCGGTCCTGCTGCCGGCGAACTGAAGGCCGACGGCAACATCACAACACGCATAAAGCTTCTCGGCGATACTGTGAGTCTGAAGGGCTACGGGCATTTCAGCAACACTACGGCTCCATATCTGATGAACAACTTTGTCTCCAATCACTTTATCTGGAAGAATGATTTCGGCAAGACACGCCGGCTCAGATTCGGAGGCATACTGGACATTCCTCACACATCCACCAATATAAATGTGGGGGTGGAGAATGTGCAGAACATGATATATTTCAACGATGAATGTCTCCCTGCCCAGGCAGGAGGGAGCGTGCAGGTGCTCAGCGCACGCTTGCAGCAGGATTTCCGCTTCCGCGCGCTCAACTGGCGTAACACTGTGATATATCAGAAATCGTCTGACGAGAGTGTGCTGCCGCTGCCTCAGCTTGCGATATATTCCAATCTTTACCTGCAGTTCAAGGTCGCAAAAGTGCTTGACGTGCAGATGGGTGTCGACATGGATTTCTACACCAGATACTATGCTCCGGCCTATCAGCCCTCCACTATGACTTTCCATAACCAGCACGAGATAAAGTGCGGCAACTATCCCATGATGAACGCCTATGTCAACATGAAGCTTTCGCGCGCACGTTTCTTCGTGCTTTTCTCTCATGTCAATCAGGGCAAGATCGGAGGCAACAATTATTTCTCAAGTCCGCATTATCCGCTCAACCCGCGCAGGTTCCTCATGGGTGTGTCGGTCGACTTCCTGAATTAGAGTTGTTTAAAAAAGTTCTCTTAACCAAAACCTTAGCCCGTGTGTTATATACACAAGTGATAAAGTGTATATGACTCTATATGAACGGACATAAAGGATCCTTTTCCCGGTGGTGGCTGCTGGTCGCCGCTCTTGCCGTACTTTCGGTAGGGATAATTGTGACAGTAATACATTTCAAAGCTTCGGACACCCGTCCCGGTTACGAGTACGAACGCGGAAGCAATGACACCATCAATGTAGCCATAGCTTACTCGCCCATGTCGATGTATCGTTACGGCGACACTCTCTCCGGGTTCAATTACGAGATGCTGAGGGAGATGTCGGCCATGTATGGCGACAAGGTGAAATATTACCCCGTTGCTTCGGTGAGTGAGTCGCTCGACAGACTTTGTGAAGGTGAGTATGATGTACTGATTGCCGATATCCCTGTCACAGCTTCTTTGCGTGAGCGCGTCAGATTCAGTGTGCCTGTGTATATCGACCGCATGGTGCTTGTGAGCCGCGACTCTTCGGTCACATCCCCCTTGGGGCTGGCTGGTAGACAGGTATGGGTTGTCGAGGGGTCTCCCGCAGCCGAGCGTGTGGAGAACCTTTCAAGGGAGATCGGTGACAGTATATCCATACATGATTCGCACAAATATTCGGCCGAGCAGCTTGTGATGCTTGTAGCGGCCGGTGACATACCTATGGCTGTTGTCAATGAGGAGGTGGCCCACCGTCTGCATGACCGCTACAGCGGTTTGCATGTGTCGACCCACGTATCGTTCAGCCAGTTCCAGTCATGGATATTCAATAAGGAGGACTCTATTGTCGCTGACACGCTCGATGCCCAGATCCAACGTTTCAAGCTTACTCCGCAGTACAAGGCCCTGCTTGACAGGTGGGTCGACTGTGAGTAGGTTCCGGTGAGGATGCCGGCATACTGAGGGTAATGGAATCCGCGGTATCCTGGATGACCTGTCAGTGCGAATAGAGGTTCATTCCGCAGCGTGAGCAGTCAAACTCCACCCTCATCCGCACATCTCCGCTGGAGAGGTGCATCGGTCCGTCTGCCCATGTTTTTCCGGCAGGTGTCAGCAGGCATTTGCCAAGTTCGCGGCGTAGGCAGTAACGTGTGGTCATAACCATGGTTTCCTCTTGCGGACGTTTTACCTCTACAGCCGGAACTATCGTTTTCACTCCGTGGTCCCGATAGAACTTTTCAGCGAGCTTGTTGGCTATGTTGTCGTGTATCGACGCCGTGTCGGAAATATACTCTGTCCCGGCTTTTTCCGGCAGTCGGTAATTGTATCGGTAGGTCATTCTCGCCGCGCTCTCAAGCCTTGCAATCCCTTCGCGGCGCAGGGCTGTGAGCTGTGATGCCGGAATGAAGTATTGTCCCACAAGGTCCACTATTCTGCCCGCGCGGTATATGGTGTCGCCGAGTTTGCCGAGTATGCGGCGGCGTGGAGCTTCCTGCGGGGTCACAGCCTCGTTCAGTTCTCCGGTCTCCATTGTGACTGTTGCTGATACGCCTGCCTCGGAAGTAAGTTCAAGGGCTATGCGCGAGTCTCCCACTTTTGAAAGAACCATGTCAAGATTCATCGTTCGTGTGGTCCTGGCTGCGGATATCGCATCGTCCCATTCCTTGTCACGGTTGCGGTAGAGTATTGTGCCGGCAGGTATATTCTGCGGTGTCGCCGGATACAGCCGCTCCCCTTCGGCGCGGTTGAGCCGGAACCCTTTGAACTGTCCGTCACGGTCGAAGTATCCGAGCCCGTCGCCGTTGGCGAGAGTAGCCGACAATGAGGCGGTGACAGTCCTGCCGTCACATCTTGTCACTTTTCCCACAGGTATGCCCGTGGCTTTGGGGGTGTCAGTCGAGGCTATCCCCTTTGCCGGAGCCTTGCCCGTAAGAAAATATGTGGTGAATCCGCGGTTGAACGATTTGTCGGGCGAAGGACTGAAACCTGCGCGGGATTCTCCGGCTGACTGGCGCACATAGCGGCCCCCGCTCTCGCTTACGATGCGGTCGAGTATGCGTGAATACCATGCCACAGTGTTGCGCACATACCCCTCCTCCTTGAGCCTTCCTTCAATCTTGAAGGAGCTTATGCCGGCGGCTGCCATGTCGGCTATCGATTCCGAACGGTTGAGGTCCTTTAACGACAGGAGATGCTTCCCCTTGGCAAGGATGTTGCCGTGCCGGTCGGTGAGGGTATAGGGGAGGCGGCATATCTGTGCGCACTCGCCGCGGTTGGCACTGCGGCCGCCGATTATGCAGCTTGCCCGGCAGTCGCCGCTATAGCTCACACACAGCGCGCCGTGGATGAATCCCTCAAGCGGTGTCTCGGGCACCGCACTGTGTATCCCGGATATCTCATCGAGTGAGAGCTCTCGTGCAAGCACCAGACGTGAGAAGCCTGCATCGGCCAGGAAGCGGGCTTTCCCGGGAGTGCGGATGTCGCATTGGGTGCTTGCGTGCAGCTCTATAGGGGGGATGTCCATGCGCAGGATACTCATGTCCTGGACTATCAAGGCGTCCACTCCGGCATGGTAGAGCGATGTGATGAGGCGTTCGGCCTCGGCAAGCTCGCGGTCGTATATTATGGTGTTGACGGTGGCATACACCTTGACATTGAACGGATGGGCCCTTTCCACCACACGGCGTATGTCGTCAATGCTGTTGGCGGCATCTTTGCGCGCGCCAAGGATCGAAGCCCCGATGTACACGGCATCCGCACCGGCAAGAATCGCACTTATGGCGGTGTCGGCATTCTTGGCTGGGGCGAGGAGTTCCAGTGGGGTAGGGGGTGTTTTCTTAGCTGGCATGCTGCAAAATTAGTTATCCGGCGAAATCCTTGCAAATGCCGGAATTATTATTTGGTTAAAATAGATTAAATAGCTTGGCGTCAGGTTAAACTTCAACCCTAACATTCTGTCATAACTTTACAACGAACTGATAGAATTAGCTTTTTGATTATAACACAGTCCCGCGCACACTCGAGAGGAGCATGCGCGGGGCTATATTTTTCAGTATCTGCTTCCGAGGGTCCTTATTCAAATATATGACGGAGCTTGGAGAATATACGGTCCTTGGTCGAAGCGTCGGGCGTCACTCCGGGCTTGCCTCGGAGCGATTCTACGGTGGCCTGTTCCTGAGGCCCGAGGTTCTCCGGTATGTAGACCATCACATTCACAAGTTCGTCGCCCGTGCCGTAGCCGTCAGGTGAAGGCAGGCCTTTTCCGCGCATGCGGAGCACCTTGCCGGGCTGTGTGCCGGCCGGTATTTTCATGCGGGCGCGGCCTGTGATGGTGGGCACCTCTACCGACCCTCCGAGTGTGGCTGTGGGGAGATCGAGCATAAGGTTGTAGACTATGTCGTTGCCATCGCGTATCAGTTCAGGGTGCTTGACCTCTTCGATCACTATGAGCAGATCCCCGTTAGCTCCTCCGCGTGGCGCGGCATTTCCCTTTCCGCGAAGGGTAAGGGTCTGTCCGTCCTGCACGCCAGCCGGGATGGAGAACGACACTGTCTGTTCCTTCCTCTCCACGCCTTCTCCGTTGCAATAGCTGCATCGTTCGGTGATGATTTTCCCTTCGCCATGGCATTGCGGACACTCCACTACCGACTGCTGTATGCCGAACATGGTCTGCTGCTGCCTTATCACTGTGCCTGTGCCGTTGCAGGTAGGGCAGTTGTGAAAAGCAGTCCCGTCCTTCGCCCCCGTGCCTTTGCAGTGGGTGCAGGCTACCATGGTAGGGATCTTCAGTGTCTTGGTGACACCGGTAGCGATCTCTGCAAGGGTCATCTTTATCTTGATGCGGAGATCGGTCCCTTTGCGCTGACGCCGGCGTGTGCGGCCTCCTGCCGATTCGAAGCCGCCCATATTGCCGAATGCTCCACCGAATATGTCGCCGAATTGCGAGAATATGTCCTCCATCGAGAAACCTCCGGCATGGAATCCTCCACCTCCGGGGAATCCCTGTGGCCCCATGTCATGACCGAACTGGTCATACTTGGCCCTCTTTTCGGGATTTGAGAGCACATCGTAGGCCTCGGCCGCTTCCTTGAACTTCTCTTCAGCCTCCTTGTCACCGGGGTTCTTGTCAGGGTGATACTGTATCGCTTTTTTTCGATACGCGCTCTTTATAGTCTTTTCGTCGGCGTTCTTGTCGACCCCGAGCACTTCGTAATAGTCTCTTTTTGATGCCATAACGGTGATGCGGTATTGTTTTTTAGATTACTGCCCTACCACCACCTTGGCGTGGCGAAGCACTTTGTCGTTGAGTGTGTATCCCTTGGTCGGTGTGTCTATGACCATGCCTTTCTGAGATTCATCCTGTGCCGGTACCATGGCGATGGCCTCGTGCAGCTCGGCATCGAATGGCTTGCCTGTCGATTCTATGGCTTTCACTCCGTTCTGTTCAAGATACTTTATCAGTTTCTGATAGATCAGTTCCATGCCTTTGCGCACCTCTGCAGGGTCATCGACATGAAGGCTTGCCTCAAGGCCGCGCTCGAAGTCGTCGACAATGGGGAGCAGACCCTTGAGTGCATTTTCGGATGCATTTTTGATCAGTTCGCTTTTCTCTTTTACCGTACGTTTGCGGAAATTGTCGAACTCGGCCATAAGAAACAGGTATTCTTTCTTCTCCTTCTCCACCTGGGCCTGTGCGTCAAGGAGCTGACGGCTGAGTGCCTCCATATCGGCGAGCTCTCCGCCGGTTGCCTCATCAGAGGCTTCTGCTTCGGAGGTTACTTCGTCAGAGGCCTCCTGCACGTCATCGAGGGTTTCGGTGTCAGGGTTCTCGCGGTGCAGTTTCTCTTCTGCCTCGGAATTCCTGTTATGCTGATTATGTGATTCTTTTGCCATAATGGTATATCTTTGTTTTAACTAATTATAGTGTGCAAAAATGCTGCCAAACTCCCTGCTGTCTATCCATAGACCGCAGGAATATCGGGATCGTGCCTATTCTTAGAACAAAAAAATCTGTACAACGTTCAATGGATCAGTTGAAAATGTTGCTTGTCAGAATGTTGCGGCAAGTGTGTCACATCCGGCGAAGCGATTGCACACTGCAGGTGACAAAATGTCATTGCCGAATATCCCGAACACCGAGGCTCCAGAGCCTGACATGGCACAGTAAAGAGGGTCCAGCTCCATTATGGACTGCTTGACTTCGGCTATTGCAGGATATGCATGGAACACCGATGGCTCGAAATCGTTTTTCAGACATCCTTGCCAGGTTGATATGGGATCATTTATGATGTCACGTACGGATACGGGGGGGATTGACGGTGTTGTCCTTGAATAGGCGGCGGCAGTAGGGACACTTACAGGCGGTTTCACAATCAGTATCCCTAATCCCTTGAGATCGAGTGCCACAGGCTCCATGTCCGTGCCGGTGCCGGTACATAGCATAGGGGTGTTGTAGATGAAGAAAGGACAGTCCGCTCCGAGTGAGCCTGCTATCCGGGCAAGTTCGTCGCGACTGTAGCCGAGAGAGAACAGTTCGTTGAGAGCCATAAGGGTGAATGATGCGTCGGACGATCCTCCCCCCAGCCCGGCTCCGTCAGGGATGATCTTGCGCAGGTATATATCCACGGGCGGAAGCGGGGTTTCCGCCGCGAGTGTGCGGTAGGCTTTCATCACCAGATTCTTCTCCACAGGGCATGCCACTTCTCGTCCGCTTACGGTGAGTGTGGTCTCTGTCCCTCGGGCCGGGACAATTTCGAGTATGTCATGCCATGGCACGGGTACCATCACGGTTTCTATGTCGTGGTAGCCGTCGGCGCGTTTGCGCAGTATGTCAAGACCCAGATTGATCTTGGCATTGGGGAAGAGTATCATAAATATAGGATATTGTTTCAGTCTGCAAAGGTAGTGAAAACTTATCGACATTAGTTTCAAGTATGGCAGGAAAGGTGTATCTTTGTGAAAGAAAAAATAATACCATTACAATCCCTATGCCGCAAGACAACAACAGTACATACGCCGGCAGGCGGTCAAAGCCAGAGCATGTGTCGCAGTTTGACCACGGCGGTCGAATCCCACCGCGCGACAACGACCTTGAGGAGGCTGTGCTCGGCGCGCTTATGCTTGAGAAGGACGCCTACACTGTGGTGTGTGACATCCTGAAGCCGGAATCGTTCTATGACCCTTCCAACCAGAAGATATATGCAGCAATCCAGAGCCTCGGTGCGGCGCAGCAAAGCATCGATATGCTCACAGTCACCGAGAGGCTCCGGCTGAACGGCGATCTTGAGGCTGCAGGAGGTGCGCTGCGTATATCGGAACTTACTTCGAGAGTGGCGTCGGGTGCGCATGTGGAGTTCCATGCACGCATAGTGGCCCAGAAATATCTGGCCCGTGAGCTGATACGCTTTGCCTCGCAGATAGAGGCTCAGGCATTCGATGAGAGCTATGACGTGGACGATCTGCTTCAGGAAGCCGAGGGCAAGCTGTTCGAGATATCGCAGCGCAATGTCAAGAAGGATGTGACGCAGATAGACCCTGTGATAAATTCGGCCATCGAGCAGATACAGATATCCGCCAACCGCGCATCGGGCCTGTCGGGCCTTGAATCGGGATTCCATGAACTTGACAAGCTCACATCGGGATGGCAGCGCAGCGATCTTATAATAATCGCGGCACGTCCGGCCATGGGCAAGACGGCGTTTGTATTGTCAATGGCCAAGAATATGGCTGTCAACTACAATATCCCTGTGGCCATATTTTCGCTCGAAATGTCCAATCTCCAGCTTGTCAACCGTCTGATACAGAACACATGTGAGATCGAGGGCGAGAAGATCAAGAGCGGTCAGCTGTCGCAGATGGAGTGGGACCAGCTGATGTCGCGTGTCAAGAATCTCTACAGCGCGCCGCTTTACATCGACGACACGGCTTCTCTGTCCATATTTGAGCTGCGCACCAAGGCGCGGCGGCTGGTGAGGGAGCATAATGTGTCATTCATAATAATCGACTACCTCCAGCTGATGAATGCTTCGGGTATGAAGTTCGGATCGCGAGAGCAGGAAGTGTCCATGATATCACGTTCGCTTAAGCAGCTTGCCAAGGAACTCAACATACCTATAGTGGCTCTGTCGCAGCTCAACCGTTCGGTAGAGTCGCGCGGTGCCGACTCGAAGGACGGCAAGCGTCCGCAGCTGAGTGACCTCCGCGAATCAGGTGCCATAGAGCAGGATGCCGATATAGTGTGCTTCATACACCGTCCGGAGTACTATCTCCGCTCAGGTGTCGACGGTGCCGGCAATGACATAAGGGGTCTCGCCGAATTCATTGTCGCCAAGCACCGTTCGGGACGTGTGGATGATGTGAAGATGAGGTTCAAGTCCAAGTATGCCCGCTTCGAGAACTGGGACGGAGAGATTTCCGTGGCAAGCGGTCAGCGCGAGTCACGTATGAACGACGTGGATTCGGCTCTCCCGCCTGCAGGTATGGATCCGCTCGGCTCCGGGAATCCTTTTCAGGGAGGTTCGGCCGACATCACAGCCACCACCGCATCCGACGCACCGCCATTTTAGGGAACCGCATATTCATATTATAGAAAGGATACGGATGCCAGTTTTGACGAGGCTTCCGTATCCTTTCAATTTCCGTGTTCTGTATATGCGTTACAGATCCTTTATGTTCTTTTCTATCTCTTCGTCAGTGACAGTATAGTTGATCAGGTCGCCCGATAGATATTTGTCATATGATGCCATGTCCACCAGGCCGTGTCCCGAGAGGTTGAACAGTATTACTTTCTCCTCGCCCGGTTTCAGTTTCTTCACCTCGCGGATTGTCGCGGCTATGGCATGACATGATTCCGGAGCAGGGATTATACCTTCGGCACGGGCGAAGAGGCAGCCCGCCTCGAATGATTCAAGCTGGTTTATGTCAACGGCCTCCATCAGCCCATCTTTTAGCAACTGGCTGACTATCACTCCTGCACCGTGATATCGCAGGCCGCCGGCGTGGATGTTAGCCGGCTGGAATTTATGTCCGAGCGAGAACATAGGCAACAGTGGGGTGTAGCCTGCTTCGTCTCCGAAGTCATAGCAAAATTTGCCTTTGGTGAGTTTGGGGCACGATGCCGGCTCGGCAGCAATGAAGCGTGTGTGAGTCTTGCCGGACTCTCCGGCAATCTTGTGGCGCATGAACGGGAACGATATGCCGCCGAAATTGGATCCGCCGCCGAAACATGCGATCACCATGTCGGGGTATTCTCCTGCCATCTCCATCTGCTTCTCAGCCTCAAGTCCTATCACTGTCTGGTGCAGTGTGACATGGCTGAGCACCGAGCCGAGGGTGTATTTGCAGTTGGGGGTCGTGCGTGCGAGTTCCACGGCTTCCGATATGGCTGTGCCGAGCGATCCCTGACAGTTCGGGTTGACGGTGAGTATATCCTTTCCCGCGCGGGTCGACATCGACGGCGACGGTGTCACCTGCGCGCCGTAGGTCTGCATGATGCTGCGGCGATATGGTTTCTGCTCATAGGATATCTTCACCTGATACACTGCGGCGTCAAGTCCGAAAAGCGATGCCGCATATGACAGCGATGCACCCCATTGTCCGGCTCCGGTCTCGGTGGTGACATTGGTCACACCCTCCTGCTTGCAGTAGTATGCCTGAGGTATGGCGGAGTTGAGTTTGTGGGAGCCCATAGGTGAAACGCTCTCATTCTTGAAATATATATGGGCTGATGTGCCGAGTGCTTTCTCAAGACCGTAGGCACGCACAAGCGGTGTCGACCTGTAATATTTGTACATCTCTCTGACCTCTTCCGGGATCTCGATCCAGCGGTCGGTCATGTTCAGCTCCTGATTGGCGCACTCCTTGGCAAAGATTGGATACAGGTCCTCTGCTTTCATGGGCTGGCGGGTCACCGGATTCAGCGGCGGCATCGGCTTGGTCTTCATGTCAGCCTGGATATTGTACCATTTCGTAGGAATCTCGCTTTCTGGAAGGAAATATCTTTTGATTTTTTCCATTGTCGGATGACTTTTTATGTGTTTTTTCGATAATATGCCTCAAAATTAGTCAGAAATACCAAGACTGGCAACTATAAGAAGGTTTTTATCGGAAAAATTGTAATTTTGCACCGTAAAATCAAAGTGATTATGAGCAGACATGATATAGGTATCCTCTTTGATCTTGACGGCGTGCTTGTAGACAGCGAGGGGGAATACACGAAGTTTTGGGGTGGCATGGGAGAGCGTTATGGCCTTGTATCCACTTTTGCCGCCGATATCAAGGGCACAACGATAGGTGAGATCCTTCTGAATTTTCCCGAGACAGACCGTGAATGGATACTTGGAGAGCTTCATGCTTTTGAGTCCCATATGCAATATCCCGTTTATCCGGGTGTGATGGACTTTCTCCGTGAACTTAAGTCGGCCGGAGTTCCCTCGGCAATAGTTACCAGCAGTGACAATGTGAAGATGGACCTCCTCTTTTCAAAGCGTCCGGATCTGCGCGATATGATCGACGCCCTTGTCACAGGATCCATGGTGACACACAGTAAGCCCCACCCCGAGGGATATCTCAGAGGGGCGGAGCTTATCGATGTTGCGATTGAGGACTGTTACGTGTTTGAAGACTCTCTGCAGGGGCTTCAGGCAGGACGTTCTTCCGGAGCCAGAGTGATAGGCATAGCCACAACCAATCCGCGTCACAAGGTATCGGAGATAGCTGACATGACACTCGACTCCATGGATGGTGTCACGCTTGCAGTCATAAGCAAGGTGTGACCTGCGGCGACATTGACTTTCCGGTTATCAGGCGACACGCCCGTTATTCGTATCGGGCGAGGCGGGTGAGTATGAGATTGTATTCGTAGAGGGTGTCAAGGTAGTCACGTTTTGCGGCTATGAAATAATTTGACTCCTCTATATATGTAAGGAACGTGATCTGTCCGGCTTTGAGTGCCTTGTGCAGTAGCTCATAGTTGGACTTTTCATTTACTACAGGCTCATATTCGTCCATTATGTGACGCAGCGTGTCGAGCTGTTTCCTGTCCCCGTTCATTTCTGCCACACGGCGTGTGAGTGCGAGTTCGGCGTCCATTAGTGAAGCCTCCGCCTCAAGGGTGGAAGCCTTTATCTGATGTCCGCGTCCCCACACCGGAAGTGTCAGCCCTATAGAGAATCCGTTGAAGTTCTCATCGCCCTCGCTCTCATGTTCGTAGCCGATCGAGAACCCGGGGATGCGTGAGCGTTTCTCCACTTTTACCATCGATTTTGCAGCCTCCACCCCTGCCAGGGCTGCGGCATACTGCGGATCGCGTTTCATTATCACTGTCTTGTCTATTGATTCGGGCACTCGCGTGATGGGGTAGGCATTTCCGAGTTTTGCAATTATCCCGTCGATGTCCTTTCCCCCGTTGAGTGTTGAGAGCGTCGACATGAGAGTGCTGCGCTGCGCCTCAAGGGTGTGTAGCTCACGGTGTACCGCTATGCGCTCTATCACGGTCTTGTTATAGTCCAGACGGGTCTCCGCTCCGGCTTCGGCCGCTTTTTTGTAGTAGGCCTCCATCTGGTTCATGCGGTCCACAAGCTCTGTCTGCATTTCTATGAGCTGGGTGTTATGTATTATGTCGATGAAGAGTGTCCTCACTTCCTGACGCAGGTCGAGCAGTGTGGATTCGAGCATATACTGCGATGCCGAGCGGGCTGTGCGCGCTGCTTCACGTCGTGCCGCATACACCCCGGGCCAGTCAAACGACTGGCTGACTCCGAGCGACCATTTGTTGCCGTATTCCTTACGGCTCCCCCATACACGGGAGAAGGACACTTCAGGGGCCTCAAGCGTATTTTCGCCGAGTATGTTCTCTGTCTCGATCTGCGCCCGTGAGGCTTCGGCACGTACTGACAGATTGTTGCCTATCACTTCGGCAAGAGCTTCATCAAAAGGGGTAGACCCCGCCATGGCGGCAGGTATTATTACTGCTGTGAGGAGAGGCAGAAGTCGGAGTGTCATTTATTTTCTTTTTTGCGGTTGGTGAGGTAGTACATTATAGGTACGATGAATATGTTGAGGAGAGTCGACGACAGCAGTCCCCCGAGGATCACTATGGCGAGTGGCGACTGTATCTCGTTGCCGGGCTGGCTACCGTTGATGGCAAGCGGGATGAGCGCGAGGGCCGAGCTGAGAGCTGTCATGAGTATCGGGTTAAGACGGTCAGCCGATCCGTGCAGTATCCTGTCCATAAGGCTTTCTCCCTCTTCGCGCAGAGTATCGTAGCGCGACATTAGCAGCATGCCGTTGCGTGTGGCTATGCCCATGAGCGAGATGAATCCTATGATGGCGGGGATATTGAGCTCGCCCGAGGTGAGTCGGAGTATGAGTATTCCTCCTATCAGTGCAAGAGGCATGTTCAGGAGTATTATGCCTGACTGCACGGCATTGTGGTACTGTCCGTAGAGGAGCAGGAAGATGATTATGAGGGCTATCACCGACACTATCATGAGTGTGCGCGACGCGCTTGCCTCGCTCTCGAATTGTCCGCCGTAATTCACGTAGTATCCTTCCGGAAGCTCTATCTCTTCGTCCACCTCTTTCATTATGTCATTGACCGCTCCGCGCAGGTCGCGACCCTCGACATTGGCCGATATCACTATGCGCCGGCTCACATTCTCTCTGTTGATGGAGTTGGGGCCTGCTGCCGAGGTGATATCCGCCACCTCGCTGAGAGGAATCTTGCCCTTGGGCGAATCGATCATGAGGTTGCCTACTTCGTCGATGGTGTTTCGCGCGTCGGATTCCATCTTGAGTACAAGGTCGAACGGTCTCCCTTTCTCATAGACCTGCGACACGGTCTCGCCGGCGAGGGCCACGCGTATGAAGTCGGCAAACTGGCTCATCGGGATCCCGTAATAGGCGAGCATGTCGCGGCGCGGCTTGATGTCAAGCTGCGGACGCTCCATCTGCTGCTCTATATTGGCATCCACGACGCCGGGCACATTCGATGCCATGGCCTTGATCTTATTGCCTATACTGAACAGTCGGGTGAGGTCATCGCCAAACAGTTTGATCGCTATCTGAGCCTCTGTCCCTGAAAGCATGGCGTCTATGCGGTGCGATATGGGCTGTCCGATCTCTATGTTGACACCCGGCAGATGCGACAGTTTGTGGCGCAGGTCGCTCACCATCTCTTTGCGCGAGCGGCCCTGGTCAAGTGTGTAAGGAGCTTCGATCTCGCTTACGTTGACCCCTAAGGAGTGTTCGTCAAGCTCTGCGCGGCCGGTCTTGCGTGCCACGGTACGTATCTCCGGCATTGAGAGTATTATCTTCTCGGCCTCTCGTCCGAGCTGGTCGCTCTTTTCAAGCGATATCCCCGGGAGTGTGCTCACATTGATGGTCAGTGATCCCTCGTTGAACGGGGGCAGGAAGCTGCGTCCGAGAGTGAAGAAGAGACCGAGACACACTATGAAGAGCAATGTGACTCCTGCAAGTATTGGCTTGATGTGTGAGAACGATTTGGCAAGCACTCCGTGATACCATGCGCTGAGATGACGCGATAGCCATGGCTCCCGTTCAAGCTGCATGGCGATTTTTCTGTCGCCCAGCAGATAGGAGCACATGACGGGTGTGACCGTTAGTGCCACCACTGTCGATGCTATAAGAGACACTATGAACGATATGCCCAGAGGTATGAGCATCCTGCCTTCGATGCCCTGAAGGAAGAACAGCGGAAGGAATGACGCCATGATTATGAGGGATGAGTTGAAGATTGGCATCCTCACTTCCTTGCTCGCCTCATACACTACTTTGATCACCGGTTTGCCGCTCTTAAGGTTCTGTCTCAGACGTTTGTACACATTTTCCACATCCACTATGGCATCGTCCACGAGCGATCCTATCGCGATAGCTATGCCTCCGAGACTCATGGTGTTGATGGTAAGACCCATGAAATGGAGTGCGATAATGGTCACTATGATCGACAATGGGAGTGCGACGAGTGATATGAGGGTGGTGCGAAGGTTCATCAGGAAGAAGAACAGCACTATGATCACAAACACTGCGCCTATGAAGAGCGATTCCTGCAGATTCCCTATCGAGCGTGTTATGAAGTCGCTCTGCCTGAATATGTCGGTGTTGATCTCCACATCCTGCGGGAAAGTCTTTTTCAGGTCGTTGAGCTTGGCGTCGATCTTGTCGGTAAGCTCTATGGTGCCGGCTCCGGGCTGTTTGGTCACTGTGATGAGCACGGCGGGCTTGGCGTTCACCGAGGCAGCCCCAAGGCGCGGCTCCTGTGGCTTGGCAGCCACTTCGGCTATGTCAGATATCCTTACTATGCGCGTGGGATCGCTGATTATCACAGTGTTTGCTATCTCGCTTACATCATTGGTGGTTATGTCGCCCTTTATGATGTATTCGTTGCCGTAATCATAGAGCACGCCGCCGGCGGCATTGCTGTTCATGCCGGCAACAGCATCGCGCACATCGTTAAGGCTGACTCCGTGACGCTGCATCTTTGCGGGGCACAGCAGTATCTGGTACTCTTTGGCGTCGCCGCCTATTACCGATACTGATGCCACACCGGGAAGCGAGAGCAGGCGAGGGCCTATCTCGCGGTCGGCGAGTGTGCGGAGTTCCATGGGTGAAGTTATGGAGTCGGAGGTAAGGCCTATGATCATTATCTCTCCGAGTATGGATGACTGAGGCCCGAGGGTGGGGGTGCCGGCTCCGGGTGGGAAATTGCCCTCAATCTCCGTGAGTTTTTCCGACACAATCTGTCGTGCCAGATACACATCTGTATCCCAGCCGAATTCAACCCACACCACCGAGAATCCCGGTGTTGACGACGATCTCACGCGTCTCACGCCCGATGCTCCGTTGACCGCTGTCTCTATAGGGTAGGTGATGGTGGTCTCTATCTCCTCCGGGGCCATACCCGGAGCTTCGGTCATCACCACAACGGTCGGGGCGTTGAGATCGGGGAAAATATCGACTTCGGTGCGCATCAGCACTATCATGCCGTACACCAGTATGAGCCCCGACAGCACTATTATGGCAAGCCGGTTGTCAAGCGAGAATTTTATGATTCTGTTAAGCATCTCGGCTGTCGGTTAATGGTTATGTGAATGTCCTTCAGGTGCCACAGTGGCCTGTTCGGCGAGTCGCACGAATGTAGCTCCTTTCACTACTGCTATTTCACCCGGTTTCACGCCTTTGGTGATCTCCACCCTTCGGCCGTCGCTGTTGCCAAGGCTTACGGGCCGCTTCTCATAGCCGTGGTCACCGATGCGGATAAACACGAATGTCTCTCCCATCTGTTCCACGATGGATTCCACCGGGAGTGATATCACACCTTCACGCTCGGCCCCCTTCAGGTAGACTTCTGTCGCGCTTCCGGGTACCACAGGGGCTGTGCCGTCGAAGTTGAAGAACACCGGTATGTAACCCGGAGTGCTGCCAGCCGATGCCGGAGCCGAGCTGAGCAGCTTGCCGTTGTAGTCGGCTATGTCGACTGATTCTTCTCCGTGAAAACTCATGGTCGCGCCGACTACCTTGCCGAGAAATCCGGCGTGGGATGCCGGGACAAGCGCGCGGAGTGTAAGCCGGCTGTTGCTTGCGACATTTGCGATTGACTGTCCGGTCTCCACATATTCTCCGTCGCTTACGTTGATGGTGGTTATCACGCCGGAGCGCGGCGATGTCGCTGTCCCGGAAGCTGCGGCTGGGCTGTAGGTTGCTTTGGCGGACTCGTAGGCCGCGAGGGCTTCGTTATAGTCTTTGCGTGTCACGAGCCCGTCGGCCAATAATGGCGTTATACGGTCGAGCTCGCGTTTGGCATTCTCCACAGCTACACGTGCTGCGGCATTGGCGTCACCGCCTGAGATATTTTTAGCTGTCACTGAGGCTATGGCCTGTCCCGCTCTCACCTGTGATCCGGGATTGATGCCCGGTGTTATATGGACTATGCCTGAAGTGGGGGCGGCTACAGTGCCTACATCCGAAGTGGATGGGAGCACCTCACCTGACACTTTCAGTGTCTCTGTGAACGGCGCAGCCGTAACAGTGTCCGTTTCCACACCGAGACGTTCGGCTTCATGAGGCTCAAGTACTATCTCGCCGTTGCCGTGTTCATGCTTGTGTCCGTGGTCATGACCCTCTTCGGAGTGTTCGTGGGTCTCTTCTTCATGGGAGTGCCCTTCATGGGAGTGTTCTCCCTCATGGCTATGGCATGCAGCCATTCCTAATACGAATACAGGCACTGTCAGCAGGTATTTGATGCTGTAGCGTAGTCTCAGTCTCATGTCTTATGGTTATTGTGGTATTAAGGTGTAAAGTTATGATTCCGGGAATGTTGATGTGCAAAATTAATTGACTTCATTCAGCGTGGTGTTGCACTATTCCGGCTATTTTTTACAAAATTACAATAAAGAGTCGAGACCCCGGCACTACAATTCTTACTAAATGTTAAAAACGGCTGCGTTCGGACATAAAAATAGCCCTTGCATGATATTTCTTGTTCATACAAGGGGGCTTTGTGCTTTGCGGTCTAAGCCGTGTAGCCCATAGGAGAATCGAACTCCTCTTTCAAGAATGAAAATCTTGCGTCCTAGCCGATAGACGAATGGGCCTTGCCTTGACGGTGCCTGACGATGCCGGTGGCATGTTCAGGTATCCGCCCGGTGGTATGTTTCCTTTATGCAGCGAGCTTGGCTATGTGCTTTGCAAGCTTGCTCTTGAGGTTGGCTGCCTTGTTCTTCGAGATAGCTTTCTTGGATGCGAGACGGTCAAGCATAGCACCTACTTTGCGGAATTTTGCCTCAGCCTCAGCCTTGTCGGTCATTTTGCGAAGATTGCGCACTGCATTGCGGGCAGTCTTGGCATAGTAGCGGTTGCGGAGGCGACGTGATTCAGTCTGACGGATTCTCTTTAAGGATGATTTATGATTTGCCATCTGTGATATGTGATTTTTTGTTTTTATTGTAGCCCATAGGAGAATCGAACTCCTCTTTCAAGAATGAAAATCTTGCGTCCTAGCCGATAGACGAATGGGCCTTGCTGAAAAAGCACAGGTGCTCAAAAGCGATTGCAAAGTTAGTGAGTTTTTTTTTATTGGGCAAACTTTTTGATTATTTTTTATTAATTTTGCATCAGCAGTCATTGCACCGATCTATAAATCAATGAAAATCTCGTTAATAGCTCTCAAAACCACCCGATACAGCGACACCCAGAATATCCTCACGGCCTATAGCCGTGAACTGGGCAGAGTGTCCATGTCGGTGCCGGCGGGCAAAGGGAAAGAGGCGTCAAGAATCAGGGCTCTGACCATGCCGCTGGGCCTCCTTGAATGCGAGACCGACGTGAAGCCCGGAAAGGAGGTCCTGCCTATGCGCCAGGTGCGTCCGCTCGCGGCTCTTGCCGCCATGCGTTCTGATCCATTGAGGCAGATGGTGGCTATGTTCATAGCCGAGGTACTTTCAGTGGTGCTCCGCGAGAGTGTTCCTGACGAGAGTGTGTTCCGTTATATCGAAAGTTCTGTCAGGTGCCTTGACTCCGCTTTCGGCAGGATGGCTGCGAATTTTCACATATGCTTTCTTATCAATCTCGGCAGACTGCTTGGCATAGAACCTGATGTCACCACCTATGCGCCGGGGATGGTTATGGACCTGCGTGACGGTATATGGAGGCACACTCTGCCCTCTCATCCCGAGTGGCTTCCTCCGGCCGAGGCCGCTGCTGCAGCGGACATGCTGAGGATGACATTCTCCAATATGGCGATGTTCAGACTCTCACGCGAGCAGCGTTCACGCGCTCTGGATGTGGTGCTGCGGTATTACGGCATGCACATCGCCCCGTTAAGTCATGTCAGATCGCTCGCTATACTGAGGTCTATGTTTTGACCTTCACGGTCATCCCTTCGGCCACAGCGGCCTTGTCACACGTCCTTTCTTCGTTGATAGTCGATTCTATGGCACGCCGGCGCAGTTCGGCGAGTGCTTTGCGGTGGGCACGATGGATGTAGACACGGTTGATGCACATGCCTGTCATTGATACGAACACTATTAGGGCGATAATAGCGAGCCACATGAGGATTTCGTGAGAGTCAAGAGGGTTCATAGCACATTGTTTATTGGTATAACATTTTCCCGCATTTGCCGGTTGCGTGAGCATAAGTTAAAATTGCATGCGTGCAATGTTAATTATTCGCTGCTTTTGATGTAACTTTGCACCCATGCAAGAGATGGAAGATGGCATATGTGTCAGGAGGGTGGTTCCTGAGGATGCCGCTCAGATTTCTGAGATATACAATTATTATATAGAAGAGACCACCGTATCGTTTGAGGTCGATCCCATAAGTGTGGAGGCTATGCGCAACCGCATAGCCTCCATTTCCGAGAGGTTCCCTTATTTTGTCGCCGAGTGCGGCGGGGTGATCGTGGGTTATTGCTATGCCCACGAATGGAAAGAGCGTCCTGCTTATTCACGAACCTTTGAGAACACCGTGTATCTCCGCAGGGATGCCGTGGCGCATGGAGTGGGAGCACGGTTGATGAGAACTCTCATCGATGCTTGCCGCGAAATGGGCTGTCACGCGTTGATCGCATGCATAACTACCGAGAATGAGGGGAGCCAGCGGTTCCATGAATCACTCGGGTTCCGTGAGGTGTCGCATTTCCGTGAGGTGGGCTACAAGCTCGGACGCTATCTCGATGTCACTGACATGGAACTCCTGATAGAAGACCGGTAATTCCCTATCGGTAACATTTATTATTAAACAAACTCTTAGCTCTTGGGTGCTGTCTCTTTCTGTATGAAGATGAACACCAGGGCTATTGCCGCTGCTACGATATACGGGAGGAACATGGTGTGAAAACCGTGGCCGCTGCTGCTGAGTGCCGACGGTATGTTCTGGAGTATGCCTCCGAATATGAACATTATGCCGTTGATGAACGCTGACGACGTGCCTACGAGCGGTCCGCCTGCCACATCTCCGCCCACTGAGAATGCAAGCATATGGGCCGTGGCTCCCATGCCGATCATGAACATCATCACGCACATAAGCCACATGGGCATCTCGACGTATATCGTCAGCACGAGTCCTGCGATTATCATGAGGGCACCTATCACCGACGGTTTGCGGCGGCTTGCTATCCTGTTGCTCCACTGCGGCCAGAAGCATGACCCTGCCGCCAGTCCGAGCCACAGAAGGGCTGTGCCTATGTAGCCTGATGCGCCATATCCGTAGTGCTCGAATATCTTGGGCACCCACACTACCCCGAGTGCGAGATTCAGTCCGAATATGATGCCTCCCCACATTGCGGCGATCCACATCTGTGGTTTCTTGAATATCTGAAGGAGATTGTTGCCAACCACTTTGAAGGGATTCCTTGTCACAGGCACCGGCTGGGGATTGCGCATGTATATGAATGCAAGCACCACAAGCACCACTCCTATAATCCCGAGATAAGTGAACAGCTGCTCATAACTCATATGCTTCAGAAGTGCCTCGATAATAGGCTGCTGCACGGCCGAGCCTACCGAAGAGAGAGTCTGCACATATCCGAACATAGTGCCGTAGGCAGCCATGCCGAACCATACGCCGCCTATGTATCCGGCACCCACAAATCCGCAGCACGCGCCAAGTGCCATAAGCACCTGTGCGAGAAGGATCACGGTGTAGGATTCCGCTATGCCGTAAAGGAACACTCCGGCAGTTACGAAGATGAAGGCTGGGATCATCACACGGCGCGAACCGAAACAGTCAAGGAATGCTCCTCCGAAGAACTGGAAGAGTGCGAAAGCCCATGTATAGGTCCCGGCTATGAGGGTGAGATGCCACGTGTCAAGGCTCAGATGCTTCTGAATATCCCCCTGCACGTCGGAGAACATTGTCTGGATGTTGAAAAGATAGATCACGAACACGGTGGCGAGTATCCACACCCACCAAGCCATAGGTCCGCCCTGGCGGTATCTTGTGCCGCCCGGCTGTATTCCGGGAAGTTTTGTCCCGTTTGTCTGAGTTGTCATTTCTGTGATGTTTTAGGGTCCGTTGTCGATTCCTGTGGCGCATGCGGCTGCTGTGCTGCGTCTATGTCTGCCGCATACATGTATTTTCTGTCTCGGTTACGGTCATACACCTTTCGTCCGGCCACATAGGTTGCCATATTGATGGTGTTGAGACCGAGGGTCATTATCACAAACAGTTTCTCAAAGATGTCGCCGGTGAATTTCATGCGCCATGCGGCAAATTCCGACGGCTTGAGGTCTACCACAGCAAGATCTGCCTCATATCCCGGGGCAAGCGAGCCTATGGTGTTCTCGAGGTGAAGCGCTTCGGCTCCTCCGCGTGTGGCAAGATAGAAGCTTTTCACAGCGTCGAGGTTGCGCATATGCAGCATTGCCACCTTGTATGCTTCGTTGAGCTGGCGCGGTATCGAGAAATTGGTGCCTCCGCCAACATCTGTCCCCATGCCTACACGTACCGGGCGCGACTGCTCCTTGGCTTCCCAGTACTTGAACTCTCCGTCACCGAGGAACAGGTTGGACGACGGGCAGTGTGCCACTCCGCAGTCACACTGGTGGAGTGTCTGCCATTCCTCTTCACGGACTATGCAGCAGTGGGCCATGATGGAGCGTTTGTCCACAAGCCCGAAATGCCTGTACACCTCAGTATAGTTGGGCTGGTCAGGGAAAAGCTGTGTCACCCAGTCTATCTCGCTCTGCACTTCATCGAGGTGGGTGTGCATGTACACCCCCTGGTCGATGTAACGCTGGTAGAGTTCACCGGCCAGGCGAAGCTGCTCCGGAGTGGAGGTCGGTGCGAAGCGAGGTATGATGGCATAGAGCTGGCGTCCGCGGTGATGCCATTTCTTCAGCAGCTTCTCTGCAAGAAGTATGGATTCTTCGGCCGAGGAATCCTTGAGTGAGTCGGGGAGATTGCGGTCCTGAAGCACCTTGCCTGATATCATGCGTGTGTCGTAACGCTCCGATTCCTCGAAGAAGGCGTCGACTGACGTCTCGAATGTCGTGGCGAAGACATTGGCTGTAGTGGTGCCCTGCTCGAGAAGCTGCTTGAAGAACTCATGAGCCACTTCATCGGCAAAGGCCTTGTCCTTGAATTTTGATTCAGTAGGAAAGGTGTACTGGTTGAGCCAATTGAGAAGAGTGTCGCCGAACGAACCTATCATAGGGGACTGCACATAGTGCACATGGCAGTCAATGAATCCGGGCATTATGATGGCGTCCTTGTAGACATCGATATCTTTGAGCTGCGGATAATTCTTTATTGTCTGGTCATAGTCCCCCACATCCAGGATGTGGCCGTCCTGCATCACTATCAGGCCGTCGGTATAGTAGTCGTAACATTCCTGTTCGGCTCTCAGGAACGGGTCGTCCTTGAATGAGAGCATCTGTCCCCTCACACCCTTTAGCGGTGTTCCCTGAGGGTTGACTGGTAGAGCTGTGGGCTTATTCATAGTCGGTATATATTTATTTAGATTACTTTAAATATAACCTTAAAAAACACTAAATAGTTCTTCCGCTGGTCCGGATATTTGACAGAAGGCATCGCCGATAAACTGTATCAAGGCTTATCGGCGATGCCTTCTGTGAGATCTGTTCCAATGCGGAGAGTTATCCTCCGAAGTTGTCGTAGTGTATCGACTCAGGGTCTACCCCGAGGTCGTCAAGCATTTTGTTGACAGCCGAGCTCATGGGACCGGGGCCACACATGTAGTATTCGATATCCTCGGGATCGGGATGGTTCTTGAGGTATGTCTCATAGATCACCTGATGAACGAATCCGGGCGTATATTTCACTCCTGCGGCGTCGGCAGCCGGATCAGGGCGGTCGAGCGCAAGATGGAACTTGAAGTTGGGGAACTCTTTCTCAAGCTCAAGGAAGTCATTGAGATAGAACACCTCGTTAAGGGCGCGCGCGCCGTAGAAATAGTTCATCACGCGGTCAGTGGTGTGAAGTGTCTTGGTCATCCACATTATCTGTGCGCGCAGGGGTGCCATGCCCGCGCCTCCTCCTATCCACATCATTTCGGCTTTTGAGTCCACTATGGGGTGGAAATCACCGTAGGGGCCGGACATGACAACTTTGTCGCCCGGTTTGAGCGTGAATATGTAGCTCGATGCTATACCCGGCATCACATCCTGGAATCCAGTCTGGGGTTTCGGTTTGAAGGGGGGGGTGGCGATGCGCACGGTTAGCATTATCCTGTCACCCTCCTCCGGATAGTTTGCCATGGAGTAGGCTCTGACTGTGGTCTCCGTGTTGCGGCATTTCAGGCCGAAAAGCCCGAATTTATTCCATGCCGGAAGGTATTCATCCCCTATGAGCGATTTGTCTATGTCCTTGTCATAGTCCATCTCATATTTGGGGATCTTTATCTGTGCATAGGAGCCGGGTATGAAGTCCATGTGCGCTCCCTTGGGGAGTGCGACGATGAACTCCTTGATGAATGTGGCTACATTCCTGTTGGATATGACCTCACACTCCCATTCCTTGACGTCGAGGGCCGAGGCGGGAATTCCCACCGAGCAGTCCTCCTTGACCTTCACCTGGCAGCCCAGACGCCAGTGTTCCTGCTGCTGCTTGCGTGAGAAGTGCACTTTCTCGGTAGGCAGGATGTCGCCGCCCCCCGAGAACACCTGGCATTTGCACTGTCCGCAGCTACCTTTGCCTCCGCAGGCCGACGAAAGGAATATGTTATGGTCGGCGAAAGTCGATAGCAGGGTCTTGCCTGACTCAGCCTCCAGGACTTTGTCATTGTTGATGGTGATCTTCACCTTGCCCGAATGTACGAGATATTTCTTGGCGATGAGCAGGATTATCACAAGTGCGAGTGTGATAATCAGGAATATGATCACGCCTGACAGTATCGTTAGCATTGTCTATGTAATGTTTTATAGATTAGATCTTTATTCCGAGGAAACTCATGAACGCAATCCCCATGAGTGCGGTGATTATGAATGTTATCCCCACTCCGCGCAGCGGTCGTGGTATGTTGGAATACTCCGCGAGCCGCTCTCGTATGGCCGCGATCGCCGTAATGGCGAGAAGCCAGCCGAGGCCCCATCCGCCTCCTGCGCAGACTGCTGTCCATATGCTCGGGAAATCACGCTGCTGCATGAACAGTGAGCCGCCGAGTATGGCGCAGTTCACCGCTATCAGAGGCAGGAAGATGCCGAGCGACGAGTAGAGCGAAGGGCTGTACTTCTCAACGGCCATCTCCACAAGCTGGGTCATGGATGCTATAACGGCTATGAACATTATGAGCGAGAGAAAACTCAGGTCCACTGTGGCATACTCTGCGCCGAGCCATTTGAGTGCTCCGGGACGAAGCACGTAGTTTTCGAGAAGATAGTTCACCGGAAGGGTCACCACAAGCATGAAGGTGACTGCCACACCGAGTCCGAATGCGGTCTTGACATTCTTGGATACCGCTATGAACGAACACATGCCTAAGAAATAGGCGAATATCATGTTGTCGACAAATATCGACCTGATGAAGATATTGAGATTTTCCATTCTTTAGTCCTCCTGTAGATCTTTGTTGACACTGCGCTGTACCCATATTATGCACGCCACCACGATGAGTGCCATCGGTGGGAGGATCATAAGGCCGTTGTTGACATAGCCGTTGTCGTAGCACCACTGGGGTATCACATGGTAGCCCAGCAGGGTGCCTGAGCCAAACAGCTCGCGGAAGAACCCTACGATGACAAGGATTATCGCATATCCAAGGCCGTTGCCGACACCGTCGAGAAACGATGGCCATGGCCGGTTGCCCATGGCGAATGCCTCAAGCCTGCCCATGAGTATGCAGTTGGTGATGATGAGGCCTATGAACACCGAAAGCTGTTTCGATGCGCTGTAGGCGTAGGCCTTGAGCACCTGATCGACTATCACCACAAGTCCAGCCACCACCACGAGCTGAACTATGATGCGGATGTTGGTGGGAATGGTGTTGCGTATGAGTGAGATTATTACGTTGGCGAACGCCAGCACGGCTATCACCGATATGCCCATCACTATAGCCGGCTCAAGCTTTGCGGTGACGGCAAGGACTGAGCAGATGCCCAGCACCTGCACCACCACAGGATTGTTTTTGGAAAGCGGATTGAACAGTACGTCCGTATTTTTTATCTTTTCTGCCATGATTCTGATGTGTTAGGGGTCTGTTGGTCGGATAATGACTGGAGGAATTTCCGGTAGGGCACAAGACAGTTGTCAAGCATGCTCCCCACACCTTTCGAGGTGATGGTGCCGCCTGATATCCCGTCCACGTAGTCCTCGCCGTCAAGTGGCTGCTGTCCTGCCTTGACTACAGCTATGGGGCGGAAACGTCCGTCCTTGATCACCTGTTTCCCTTTGAACTGGTCACTGAAAGCCGGTTTTTCTATCTCTGCACCGAGTCCGGGGGTCTCTCCCTGATGGGCGAAGTAAGCCCCGTAGATGGTCGATCCGTCGGAATTGAAGGCTACATAACCCCATATCGGGCCCCACAGGCCGGCTCCGTACACGGGAAGTATGTATTTCCTGGAGCCGTCAAGGGTAGTGCATACGTACACAGGCAGCTGGCGGCGGTCTGCCGGCTCCTTGATCTCGTTGGCCACATTCACGTCAAATGCTTTTGCCCCTTCGATCCGTTCCCCCTGAGCGTTTATCACATACTGTTCGGTGATGTAGCGGTTGAAGTCGGCTACGGTCTCCCCCTCTGACGGTGTGATGAGCGCGGCGGCGAGTATCTGGTTCATCTTGTCGGCGTCAATGTTCTCCTGTTGACGCCCTTTAAGTGCAAGAGATGTCGCGGCAAGGGCTGTACCTACGAGCACCACAAGCACTATTATATAGATGATGGTATATATGTTACTCTGTTTGTTCATAATATAATTTATGTATATGTTCGGTGGATTGGTGGCTGCGCTATGCTCCGGCACGTTCCTTGAGCCGGCGCATGCGGCGTGACACATTGACCTGGACCACGCAGTAGTCTATCAGCGGAGCCAGGGCGTTGGCAAGGAGCACTGCAAGCATGGCTCCCTCGGGATATCCGTTGTTGTAGGTGCGTATCAGCACGGCCATTACTCCGACAAGCAGTCCGTATATGTATTTGCCGGTTCCGGTCCTTGCAGCCGTGACTGGATCTGTGGCCATGAACACCGCCGCAAAGGCAAATCCTCCGTAAAGCAGCTGGTCAAGAGGCGACAGGAACGATGCAGGATAAGTAGGGGTCTCGAAAACGTTGGCGATCCATCCCATGAGCAGCCCTCCGGCCACAACGCTGAGCATGATCCTCCATGAGGCTATGCCTGTGGCAAGAAGAATCACCGCGCCGATGAGTATGCACAGCGTCGATGTCTCACCGAATGATCCGGGGATCAGGCCTACGAATGCGTCCCATGCCGAGATGGCGTCTCCTCGCAGATTGAGCAGTTCGAGCTTGTCTCCTGAGAATGATGCTATCTGGCCCAGCGGGGTCGCGCCTGTGAAGCCGTCGGGAAGGTCATAACCCAGTCCGAGTATGGATTTCGAGCTTACAAACACCTTGTCGCCGCTCATTTGCGCCGGATAGGCAAAGAAGAGGAATGCGCGGGTAACAAGTGCGACATTGAACACGTTGTAGCCTGTCCCGCCGAACACCTCCTTGACGAATATCACCGAGAACGCCGTAGCGACGGCAAGCATCCACAGCGGAGTCTCGATAGGGCATATGAGCGGGATCAGAATTCCGGTCACAAGGAATCCCTCCTGTATCTCTTCGTGCCTCCATTGGGCTACGGCAAATTCTATGCCCAGTCCCACGATGTAGGCTACGGTTATGCGCGGCAGCACTGCGAGGAATCCGTAGCCAATGAGCTGCCAGAAAGGAAACTCTGTGGCTCCGGCGGCAAGCCAGTTCTGATAACCCGTGTTGTACATGCCGAACAGCAGGCACGGCATGAGCGAGAGCACCACTATGATCATGATGCGCTTGGAGTCGAGGCTGTCATGTATGTTCACTCCCGACTTTGAAGTGGTGTTGGGGGTGTAGAGGAATGTCTCGAACCCCTCAAACACACTCTGCAGGGCGTGGAGCTTGCCTCCGGGCTCGAAATTGGGCTTTATGCGGTTGAGATAATTTCTTAGAGCTTTCATAAGTTCTTATGTTCTGTGTGTGGATTTATAGTATCACGCTTCTTTGCGCATATAGTCGAGACCCTCGCGCACTATGCGCTGAAGCTCAAGTTTCGACGGGTCGGCATATTCTGCCAGCGCGAAGTCCTCCGGAGCCACCTCGTAGATGCCGAGAGCCTCCATACGGTCGATATCTCTGGCGATTATGGCCTTCAGCAGGTATTCAGGCTCTATGTCCATAGGGATGTAGCGGTCATAGACCCCCGACATGATCATGGCGCGTCGGCCGCCGTTAAGGCGTGCGTCGGGATTGAACTTCTTCCCTAAGAAACGTCCGAGAAACGATCGGCTTTCACTCATCTTGTTCGGGCTGAGTGACGCCCATCCCATGAACTCGTCGGTGTCGTCCCCCTCAGGTATCACTGTCACCTGGCGGTAAGGGTAGCGCAGATACCCCTCGATCCCTTCATTAGTGCCTGTGAGAACATTGCCCGATATTATACGGTGGTGGCGGCCGTCCTCCTTCACATCATTTTCAAGCAGTTGGGCCAGCGGCGCGCCGGGAAGTGTGGTGACAATCTTGGGGTGTTCCACCTCGCTGCCGGTGACCGCTACTGTCACGGTGAAGTCAACACGCCCGGTAAGCATCAGTTCACCGATCTTTACGAGCGTCACTATGTCGAGGCACCACACCACATCACCTTTGTTGACGGGAGCTATGTTGGCTATCTGTACACCCGCATTCCCTGCAGGGTGAAGATTGTTGAACTCCACGATCTCCGCGCCTTTGATGTCGGGCATGTTGCTCCCTTGTGCGACACTTATATATACCGAACCTTTAGTAAGCGATTTCAGAGCCTCCACTCCTTTGGCCATCTCCGCCTCCTTGCCCGCGACGGTCCTGTAAAGGTCTATGGAGAGAGGGGCTGTATCCATCCCTGTCACGAATATGTCGCGCGGGCGGTCGCTGTCCATGGGCAATATGTCATAGGGGCGGCGGCGCATCATTGCCCACAGTCCCGACACCTTGAGAGCTTTTCTCACATCCTCTCCCGTAGGAGACTTGGGTACATCTATGGCTGTCGGAGTGCTGTCGCTGTTGCTGCGTTTCACAACGATGCGTTCGATCTTCCTGCGGGCACCTCTTGTGATGCTTTCCACCGTACCGCATATAGGCGATACAAGCTTCACGTCCGGATCGTTCTTGTCATGCATGAGCGGAGCACCCTGGATCACTGTTTCTCCCTCCTTTACCTCCGGCTTCGGAAGGAAGCCCGGATAGTCGTCCGGGACTATGGCTATCTTTTCAGGCTTCACATCGGCGACCGGGCAGGTGTCGGTGAGCTGACCCTCAAGACGCATATTGAGCCCTTTCTTGAGATTGATGGTTTTTCTCATTATGCTTGTATGGATATGTAAAATTGTATCTTAGTAGTAGAAGTGGCAAAGTTAGTGGATATATTTTAAATAACTTTAAATACGTTGGATTAAAAATAATAAAATAGTGTCAAATTCGCAATATGCTTACTCTAATTTAGGAATTTTAGAGAAATGCGCTGAAAAAAAGAGATAAAACGTTTGCAAACACCGAAATTTCATTCTAAATTTGCATACCGTTTATGTCCGCTCTAATCCATAAGTATCGAACACATAAACGCATATTAATCTATTTTTAAACCCTTTAAATCGATTGCCACCCCTTTCACAATGCACATCTGAGACACACATCATAATGAAATGCCTGTAATGGAGCGGGCTGTGTCGCACTTTCATTATGCCTTTGGCAATCATATCACAAAGGTCAGATCATCAAAACTAATAATCATAAACTAATAAACCAAAAAACAAAACAGTTAATTCAAATTATGGAAGCTCAAAAGCCCACCGTAGCCAAACAGGCTGCAAAGAAAGAAGGCAGCAATGTTGCCGGTATCAAGAATGCATTCCTTGTGATTCTCGCATGTCTCGTAGTAGCTGTGTTGCTCTTTATCTTCTGGTTCGGTCACGAATCCCACTTTGAGGAAGGACACCCCATCGACCTCTGGGGCACCATCTACAAGGGCGGTTTCATCGTGCCTATCCTCCAGACCCTCTTCCTCACCGTTATCGTTCTTTCTGTAGAGCGTTGGATCGCCCTCTCTTCAGCCAAGGGTAAAGGCTCTATCGAGAAGTTCGTTGCCGGTGTCAAGAAGTGCCTCGTTGCTAACGATATCCAGGGCGCAAAGGCCCTTTGCGCTAAGCAGCAGGGTTCTGTGGCTGCCGTAGTTGCCGCCGCTCTCAACTCTTACGAGGAAATGGACAAGAACACCGTTCTTACCAAGGAGCAGAAGATCACCAACCTTCAGAAGACAGTCGAGGAAGCAACAGCTCTTGAGATGCCTGCACTCCAGCAGAACCTCCCCATCGTTGCTACCCTCACAACACTCGGTACTCTTGTCGGTCTTCTCGGTACTGTGATCGGTATGATCAAGTCGTTCCAGGCTCTTGCCGCATCAGGTGCTCCTGACTCAACCGAGCTCTCAACCGGTATCTCCGAGGCCCTTATCAATACCGCATTCGGTATCGCAACTGGTGCTTTCGCCGTTATATCCTATAACTTCTACACCAACAAAATTGACAACCTGACCTACGCTATCGACGAGATCGGTTTCTCAATCGTGCAGACATTTGCCGCTACTCACTAATTCCACATTACTTTATCAGGAAGATAATCCGACAATCTTTTTCAAAACAACTCTTCAACCGATAACGTAATATGGGAAAAGTAAAAATTAAGAGAAAAAGCACCCTCATCGACAT
>CAJURI010000006.1 GCA_910588795.1 uncultured Duncaniella sp.
CCGCCTAAGTGGCTTATTTTAAGTATCTATCTCTTAGTCTTCGATGGCAGCCTGTGCCGCAGCAACACGTGCGATGGGCACGCGGAAGGGTGAACATGATACGTAGTTCATGCCAAGCTTAGCACAGAACTTAACTGAAGAGGGCTCGCCTCCGTGTTCTCCACAGATTCCGACCTTGAGATCGGGATTGGTGGCACGGCCTTTCTTCACGCCCATCTCAACAAGCTGGCCGACACCTTCCTGGTCGAGCACTTCAAACGGATCGGTCTTGATGATGCCGTGTTCCTTGTAGAACTTAAGGAATTTGGGAGCGTCATCACGTGAGAATCCGAATGTCATCTGGGTCAAATCGTTGGTACCGAATGAGAAGAATTCTGCAACTTCAGCTATCTGGTTGGCAACGAGAGCGGCACGAGGTACCTCGATCATTGTACCCACCTTATAGGCTACTGTATTGCCGGTCTCCTCAAACACCTTGGTGGCAGTAGCATGGATGATATTTGCCTGATTCTGGATCTCCTTGAGTGAGCCAACAAGAGGGATCATGATCTCAGGATGTACATCAATGCCGCGAGCCTTCACAGCGAGAGCTGCTTCAATGATGGCACGTGCCTGCATTTCTGTGATCTCAGGATATGTTATGCCAAGACGGCAGCCGCGGTGACCGAGCATGGGGTTGAATTCCTCAAGGGAATCTACCTTTGCCTTAACCTCTTCAAGAGTAATGCCCATCTGTTCGGCAAGCTCCTTCTGTGTGGCTGTCTGATGGGGTACAAACTCGTGCAACGGGGGATCAAGGAGACGGATGGTAACTCCGAAGCCGTCCATAGCCTCGAAGATGCCTTCAAAATCGCCACGCTGCATGGGGAGCAGTTTGGCAAGAGCTGCACGACGGCCCTCGACATCGCTTGCAAGGATCATCTCGCGGACAGCCTTGATGCGGTCACCTTCGAAGAACATGTGCTCTGTACGACACAGGCCTATACCCTGAGCTCCGAAATAACGGGCCTGCTTGGCATCGCGCGGGGTGTCGGCATTGGTGCGGACGAGTGTATGTGTGTACTTGGATGCGAAGTTCATGATCTGGCCGAAATCTCCGCCAAGCTCGGGCATAACGGTGGGAACCTGTCCGTCGTAGACTTCGCCGGTGGAACCGTTAAGAGAGATCCAGTCACCTTCATTGTAAGTCTTGCCACCCATCTCGACTGTCTTGGCCTTGTAGTCAACGTGGATTTCACCGGCTCCGGAAACGCAGCATTTACCCATGCCACGGGCAACCACAGCAGCGTGAGATGTCATACCTCCACGCATTGTGAGAATACCCTGTGCCACAGCCATACCGCGAAGGTCCTCGGGTGAGGTCTCGATGCGGACGAGAACGACCTTGCGTTTCTTTTCTGCCCATGACTCAGCGTCCTCGGCAGAGAATACTATCTGGCCGGATGCTGCGCCGGGTGATGCAGGCAGACCCTTGGCAACCACATTGGCACGCTTGAGTGCGGCCTTGTCAAATACAGGGTGGAGGAGCTCATCAAGTTTCTGCGGCTCCATGCGCATGAGGACGGTCTTGTCGTCAATCTCACCTGCGCGGAAGAGGTCCATGGCTATCTTGACCATAGCGGCACCTGTACGCTTGCCGTTACGGGTCTGGAGCATCCAGAGCTTGCCGTCCTGAATGGTGAACTCCATGTCCTGCATATCTTTGTAGTAGTCTTCAAGCTTGTTGGCGATGGCGATAAGATCGGCAGCACATACAGGCATTGACTCTTCGAGTGAAGGATATTTTTCCCTGCGGACTTCCTCAGATATACCCTGAAGAGCTGCCCAGCGGCGAGAGCCCTCTACTGTGATCTGCTGAGGTGTGCGGATACCGGCAACAACGTCCTCACCCTGTGCATTGATGAGGTATTCACCATTGAACATGTTTTCGCCTGTAGCGGCATCACGGCTGAAAGCAACGCCTGTAGCTGAGTTGTTGCCCATGTTGCCATAAACCATCGCCTGAACATTGACAGCAGTTCCCCATTCCTCGGGTATCTGGTTCATGCGGCGATATAGAATGGCACGCTCGTTCATCCAGCTGTCAAACACTGCGCATATGCCACCCCAAAGCTGTTCCCAAGCATCATCGGGGAAATCTTTGCCGGTATAGTCTTTAACTGCAGCCTTGAAAAGCTTGACAAGATCCTTGAGATCTTCGACATCAAGCTCTGTGTCAAGTTTGACACCTTTGGCAGCCTTTTTCTTGTCCATGATCTCCTCGAAAGGATCAATGTCAGTCTTTGATTTCGGCTTCATGCCAAGAACCACGTCTCCGTACATCTGCACAAAACGACGATAGCTGTCCCATGCGAATCGCGGGTTGCCGCTCTTCTCTGCAAGTGATGCCACAGTGGCGTCATTCATGCCGAGGTTAAGCACTGTATCCATCATGCCAGGCATAGAAGCACGAGCTCCTGAACGCACTGACACGAGAAGGGGATTGGCAGGATCGTTGAATTTCTTGCCGGTGAGATTCTCGACATGAGCTATCGCAGCCCTGACGTCGTTCTCAAGACGGCTAACAACTTCGTCACGACCATACTGTGTGTATTCTGTACATACTTCGGTAGTGATGGTGAATCCGGGAGGAACAGGCATTCCCAACAGGTTCATTTCAGCAAGGTTGGCACCTTTGCCACCAAGGAGATTGCGCATTGAGGCATTACCCTCGGCTTTACCATCTCCAAACGTATAAACTCTTTTCATTGTGTTGGTTGGATATATATTAGATTATTGATGTATATGAATTCTTATCAAATCCGTCTTTTGTGGCATTTAAAAACTATGCAAAGATAATGAATTTTCGGCAAAATTCAATCCCTTTTAAATCTTTTGTTAAAATTGGTTCAGATGGCTTGATTTATGATATGCCGTAAGAGCACTTATAGGGGATTGAATTATCTTTCCCATAATTCCTCCTTCAGCATGCATAGCCTCTGATAATTGCTTGTGGAAATTCATTGCCACAGACCCGATGAAATTCACAGGCGTGACTCTGAAACCACTGTATTTTAGCAGGTTGAACCTTATATATCGTCTAAATTCTTCTATCACAAAATTGTTGACATCCTTATGTCGGCAACATTGTAAAATAAATGGCGCGAAAGAGGCAAGAAAAGTGTTGGGCCGCGATTCCCGATAGATTTTTGTGATTATATCGGGAATATTCAACGAATAAGCTTCATTAAATTCTTTTAACACATCGTCACAGAATTGGCCCTTCAGCATACGGCCTAAAAACTGTCGGCCAAGAACTGCTCCGCTCCCTTCATCTCCAAGTATGTATCCAAGAGGAGAGACATTATCGATAATATTCTTCCCATCATAAAGGCATGAATTTGAGCCGGTGCCAAGAATCCCTACAATACCGGGGGAATTCCCGCACGCAGCTCTTGCCGCTCCGAGCATATCGGATGCGACCTCAATACGTGAAAACCTGAACAACGAAGAGAGTTCTTTACGGACTCTTTCACAAGCCTCACCGGTAGCACATCCCGCGCCATAATAATATGTCTCATTTATATGCTCTGCATCTCTGACAAGCGTGTCACACTCTCCGATAAGGTTCTTCAGGGATCCGTCTGCCATTGACAGGGCGTTAACTCCCTTGGACAATTCTATAATCTCGGGATCAGAGTTGACACAACGTATCAATGCGGCTTTTGTCTTCGTGCTTCCGCAATCAAATATCAGAATCATTTGTACAGATAATATTTTGAGGACCGTTCTTTAAACTGCTGTGCTCCCTGATTCCAAAAGTCTATCATGTCGGTTACCTTGTAACGTCTTGTAAAAATTTCACGGACTGTCTTGGAGCCACACACCTGATCAAACATTCTCATTCTTGCCGGAGCAATCGCTTCAAATGCCTTATGAGCAGGATACATCGATGCAAGCTCCTGCATAATATAGAATTGCAGAATACTTAAAGGAGCATTGACCGGATCACGTATGTAGATCTGGATGCCTGCCACATTCTCATTTTTGAATTGCCCATAGAAAGGTTTATAGTAGATAGGACGAAATTCTACGCCTGATATATCAATGTCATTCAGCCGTTCAGCAAGTTTCTGAGCATCTATCCATGGAGCGGCGGCAAGACTGAACGGCAGAGTATATCCGACACCGATCGACACATAGCTCAACTCGCCCATTATCCCTGTCGCAGGATATAACAGGGCTGCATCAGGTGTGGGGATATGAGGGGAGGGGAGCACCCATGGCATACCGGTCTGAGAGAATGACATGCTTCTATTCCATCCTTTCATCGGTATCACAGTTAGATCCACTGAAACATTGTTTCCAAGCAAACCCTCTCTGTTGATATACTCCGCAAGTTCGCCCGGAGTGAGCCCATATATATAAGGTATCGGGAATTGTCCGACAAATGACTCGCGTCCTTTCTCCACAATATTACCTTCGACACGCAATCCGCCGAGAGGATTAGGCCTGTCAAGCACATAGAATTCTTTACCGTCACGCGCGGCAGCCTCCATTGCCAGTCCCATCGTGGATATAAATGTGTAGCTGCGGCAGCCGATGTCCTGGATATCATACACGAGAGCATCGACATTCTTAAGCATTTCGGATGTCGGTTTTCTTGTACGCCCGTGGAGAGAATGCACCGGCACCCCGGTCTTCTTGTCAACTTCATTTGAAACGTTCGCTCCCGCCACATAATCGCCACGTACGCCATGCTCGGGTGCAAACAATGCGGTAAGCTTTACCCCGGGTGCTTCGGCAAGAATGTCAATGGTCGAGCGCAGATTGTTGTCGACTCCGGTCGGATTTGTGATCAGCCCGATGCGTTTGCCTTGCAGTTCCTTGAATCCATTTTCAGCAAGGACCTCTATACCGGGCTTTACAATGGTTTCAGATGTGTCAGCCATTACAGGCCCGGCATTATTTGCGGCAGATTCGGAAGCGGGCTGAGAACAGCCGGCTGAAACTGTCAGGAGGAAACACCCTAAAAATAATGATGTCATTTTCATATTTGTTTTTTGCCAAATTCGGGATTAATTTTCAACAGATAAGTGACTCCGACTGTGGCGATACAGCAAACCATCGTCCATATAAAGAAATAACGATATCCGATTGTCTCCTGTATCCATCCGGCAGCCATGCCCGGAAGCATCATGCCGAGAGCCATGAAGCCGGTGCAGATACTGTAATGCGCGGTTGAGAAATCACCTTCGGAGAAATATATAAGATATAACATATAGGCTGTGAATCCGAATCCATAACCGAACTGTTCTATGAACACACAGGTATTGATCATTAACATATCCGGAGATTCCACCCAACTTAGATACACGAATGTCAGACATGTGAGCGACATGCTCCAGGCCATGGGTTTAAGCCAGTAAGCAAGGCCCTTTTTAGCAGCCATTATTCCTCCGACAATTCCACCAATTGTGAGGCCGATTATTCCCACAGTGCCATACACTATGCCGACTTCAGAAGTTGACAGGCCAAGTCCGCCAATGGATGGCTGATCAAGAAGAAATGGGTTTATAAGCTTTATAAGCTGTGCCTCGGGCAATCTGTACAGCAACATGAACAGGATGGCGATCCCGACTTGCTTTTTCTTGAAGAAAGCGACAAAAACCCTGACAAACTCATTGATTATATCATTGAACGCATAGTTTTTTTCCCCTTTTGCGATTTCGACTTTCGGAAGTGCCCATGAATGGTATATGGCAAAAAACAGAAATAATGCAGACAGTATGAGGAAAACCACACCCCAGGCAAAAGGAATGTTGCCAGACCTCTCTTCAATGCATCCAGCCACAACAACAAGCGCACCTTGCCCTGCCACAGAGGCAATACGGTAGAATGTAGAACGTATCCCGACATAGAATGATTGTTCATGTTCGGAGAGAGCAAGCATATAATAACCGTCGGCAGCAATGTCGTGAGTGGCAGAAACGAAAGCCACAAGCCAGAATACGGCAAGAGACATACTGAAAAAGAAAGGTACCGGCAATGAGAACGCTATTCCTGCAAACGCTATTGCCACGCACCATTGCATGACAAGGATCCAACGTCGTTTGGTGGATATAATGTCTACAAACGGACTCCAGAACGGCTTGATCACCCATGGGAGATACAACCATCCGGTGTAAAGTGCTATATCTGTATTGGATATCCCCAATCGCTTATACATGATCACAGAAAGAGTCATTACAGCGATATATGGCAGACCTTGGGCAAAATATAGGGTAGGGACCCATGCCCATGGCGAACGTTTCGGCGTAATTTTCGTATTGATAGCTTTGCCCATATCAGTATAATTTTACTATTGATGCACCGGGATAATAGTGTCGGAGGATCTCGTCGTAAGTGTAGCCTTTTTCTCCCATTACGGCAGCTCCTATCTGACATAGTCCCACGCCATGTCCCCATCCTGCTCCGTGAAGAGTGAATGAGGATGGTATTTCCTCGCTATCGGAGAAATTCTTCTCTACCACAAATGCGGAACTGAGGAGATGTGATTCGGAGAGCGTGCGCCTGATCATAAGTTCTTTGCCTATTACGATATCTCCTTTAGTACCTATGATGTGTAAACGAACGATACGTCCAGATGTTCCACGCTGCACAGGTATCATATTGATGATATTACCCACATTTATGTTGCTGCGTTCCCTAAGGAGCGTGACCAGCTTTTCCTGAGATATTATTTCAGTCCAACGATAAAAATCTTTGCGCTCACGGTCATAGCTGTTGAGCACTTGTGACAATATTTGGTCGTCAGATGTATCGCAAAAGGACTTAGGTTTAGACAAAATCCATTTGCGGGCTTCAGACTCATCTGTCAGATCCGGGAATCGGTCAGAATTTATATTGTCACGTCTCGCAATAAGATATGAGTGATGTTCATCGTCCCAACATGATTCAAATTCTTCGAATACACCTCCGCAACATTTTGAGAAACGAGTGTCACACAGCATGCCATCCGCCATCAGCACCATACCGCTGGTATCTTCCACAGCTCCTGATGCTACAGATCCTTTTATACGTTGGACGCCCTGATAGCGTTGGCAGTGATCATCAGCACAGACATCATAGTCACTGTGGTCCTCATGGTCCCACCAGCGTATGATTTCTTTGTTATCGTTGCGGAAAGTATCTCTTCCGGGACGTTTGTCATGTTTAATCTGGGCTAAAAGCCATGAACGGGATATAATGGCGTGGGCGCGCAGAAACGGGAGAGATGAGTCAGGGCTCATTTCACTCGATATGACGGAAACAAGATAGTCCTCGACCTTTATAGAATTTATTGCTGTCAGTCTGCCATTTGAAACAATAAATCGCAACACCCCTTTGAACCGCTGCTTTTCAGCTCTTTGCCAATGAAAATCCACACCGATCACTACATCATTCAGTTCAAATGTGTCTCCATCATATGATGTCGGGCGAAATTCAATGGAAGAATATAGACTTCCGTTCCACAATATTGACATTCCGGAATCCGATAGTGTGACAATCTGCTCGCCGGCCACTACACGGACATCGTCGGTGGAATATATGCCGCTTAACGAGAATTTTATACTCTTGCCTGACAGAATTCCTACAGAAACATACGGTTCATTCATGACTGTAATCTATTAATGAAAACCTGAAACTCTTCATGTGAATATCCGACTTCATTGTATATCCGTAGGATCACATTCTCGTTCAGACGTTCAAAATCCTCTTCTCTCGAAGTTATAAACGTCCCCATCATTTCGACGGATGCCGGACTGACAAGCATTTGTCCGGTGCCAGCTCCATAAAATGAGGGACGATGCTTTTTGCGTGGTATCACCGCAATCCGGGTTGAATCACCCGCCTTAAAGGCTAAAACATTCATCATAGGTTCGGATGCTCCATCGTCAGGGTTAAGGGATCCGATTATGGTTCTATACATGGGCAGTATGTCTTTTTCCGATCGTATATCCATTAAATAGTATCCGAAGGGTGACATATTTCTGTGAGGCATGTATATTCTGCTTTCCCCGATCCGGGGACCTTTATGGAAATATTCCAGACTGATCATGAAGTTCCTGGCATGAAACTCATCAACAATTTGAAAATGCATATGATCCGGAGCGGACGCACCGCATTTGGCCCCGTTGTAGAACACACATGATTCCTCAACAAGATCGGTAAGCTTTGACATATCCATTATCCGGTCGCCAAGTTCCTGTGGCACATGCATCCTGCATGCAACTGTAAAATGTATCGGTGAGACAGGATAGGGGTTTACAAGTATTTCATAATCACGCCATTCAAGCCATCGTTGCTCTGCCGGGCGGGAAGCCGGACAAAGGAAGCAAGCCCGCTTCCCCTCTTCAATTGTTTTAAGATCAGCGGTTATGGACTTCTTCCTATAATTCAATAATATTTTGTCAATCTCCCAGAACACATTACCACACAGTATGCGTTCACATGGCGCGTCATTATACTCATCGTAATTGTTGCTGAACAATTGCCACTCCTCCAACTGCTCATCAAAGAGATCAATAGTATCCTCAGGCTTGATATTGCTGTTATTCACACCTATTTGCATGATTGTCTTTCTTTTAGTTCAAGTGTGCGGATATAATCCTTGTAATAATTGTTTTGATTGATTTTCTCACGGCTTAAGGCATGATCTGTGTTGTCATGCCACCTTCGGCAAAGGTATAACGATTCGTATATGCGGCCTATCAGGTATCTGCGACTGATCGCCAACCCCATAGCATAGTCTTCGCCATAACATACATCAGGGAAGCCCAATGCACGTGCCACCGGAGTGAAAAATGCACGAGGAGCTCCAAGGCCGTTGATTCGGAGAGCGTTGTTAGCTCCATTTTCTGCAGTCCATTCGGAATGGTCTATGAGTCCGGGCGGCAGAATGTTACATTCAAAATCTGTGAGAGTGTAGGACCCTATGACCATCGCGCATCCTTCGGAACGGAATTTCTCGACTATTTTCTGAAGAGTGTCCCTGCCGCTGTATAGATCATCGCTGTCAAGTTGGATGGCGAAACGTCCACAATATTCCGAATTGACGGCAATATTCCAACAGCCTCCTATCCCGATGTAAGGATATGGAAGTCCGGAAGTATTGATGACCTTGACTCTCGGATCCCTTTTCTCAAGTCTGTATAGTATTTCGGAAGTACCATCATCACTACGATTGTCTACCACTATGATATTAAATGGGAAATCAGTGACCTGTGACAATGCGGATTCTACTGCGTCGGCTATGGTAAGATGTCGGTTTCTCACGGGTATTATCACACTTGCCTCAACAGGGTACGCTCCTTGTGAAACATCAACGGAGATTTTGTCCTTAGGGCTGACATAAGCTTTTATGGCTTTAAGATGCCTGGTCGCAGCTCTCTCCATTTCGATCTGGGATGTACGGTTGCGTGGATCAACATAAGCGAATTGATTTTCCTCTGATCCTGATTCCGGATCAAATTTCTCAATCGTGTACAAGGGCTCGGGGCAATATGTCGGAGCTTTATCGCGAGTAAGCCGCAGCCGCAGATCATACCATCCGGCAGCCTCGTATTCTTCGTCCATTCCGCTGACAGCTTTCTTCAGATCCGCTGATCGCACCATGACAATTTTTCCGAAATCGAAATCATCGCGCAATGATCCTTCCTGCCATGGGATAAGTCGCTGGATTTCTCCATTGTCGATATAGTCGCTATACACGAATGATGCTCCTGACATTTCGAGTGTTCTGCGCATTCTCTCCAAGCCATTGTCATTGAATGTATATCTGCATTCATCCAACGGTATTATGATATAATCATCCTGACTTTCAGCCAACCGGCACATGGTGTGGGTGGATAGCAAAGAATGTCTGTTATTGTCTTTTCCCATTGCAAGATAATTATGTGAAACAGTTATTGATTTTATTATTCATGATTTCCTTTTTCTCGGTCTTCTTGGGCTTGTCTCTGCAATCTCGGCAGTCTCACGTATCCCCGAAGTCCAGTAGTCTCCTCCGAATGAAGCAGCGATCAAGGAATCTTCCTCGTCAGGAGCCATAAGCGTACCGGCAATGATCTTAAGTTTCTCCCGTACTGATAGGTCCGTGTCTGTATCGGAAAAGAAGTCAAGCACCTGACGCATCAGCTTTGATCGGATATCATCGCCAGTTATTGTTTCAAATGGGAACCCGATCACAACGGATTTATGTGTGTCCGACACATAAGCTGTCCCCGCTGCATAACCGTTCTCCCTGTAGCGCATTATTACTGAGCCTTTATCACCGGAAGCCGGAATAAAAGATTCCGGCGACTCTACCGCGTAACAATCAGATGACAATTGCTGATTGAAATGAAGTTTTAGATGGCCGTCAAATTGCGCATACTGCGATGGCACTTCAACAACCTCTCCGGTTATTGCGGCTTTGGCCTGTCTCCAATCGATCCCGAGCACATTATGCCCGAACTCCCGGTCGGATTGTGCGATAGCCGGCATACTGTATCTGTTGTCAAAAAGATTTGAACCGATATAACTACCGGAGACAAACAGGGAGGTCCCTGCATCGCATAATTCCCGAAGTTTCTGTTTAAGTTCCGGAGTGAACGACTTGTATCTTGTCCGGCCACCGCTGCCAAGCATTATTTCTTTCTGTTTTCCCAAAATGAGATCAACAATACGGGGATGCTCTATTGACTTGACGAATGCATTCACACTTGTTGATATGAATGAATATCCTGATTCTTTTATCGCTTCACCATGAAGCTTTACAAAATCGAACGTATTTCCGGCGATTATTTCGGTCTCGTATATGGCACGACTTGCGCCATGACCCGGGGCATCATTGGATCGCCATGGCTCAGTAGGGCGAAATTCAGTCTGTGCGCCTGTGAATAGAATATCATTTATGTATGGAACGCCATAGTCTTCCTCATAATCAAATCCTATATGTCCATCGCTGTATATTTCAGCCGGGCCTGATACCCTCGTGAATCCGTTTACAATTGTCACTTGACCTTTCCCATCCGGAATGTCACACAATGCAAGTATTTCTGAAGGGAAGCTACGTCCTCCGTCATTTGCCGCGACAACCTTATAACTGTATATGCGGCTGTCGCTCGGGGTTACAGTCAAATACGTGTCATCTGTAATAGCAAGTTCCGAGAAAGCTCCATTTTCAGTCCGTTCATATACGATGTAATATTCAGCTTTGGCTGTCGGTTCTAATGGATCTATTGTCGGAGCCCATGATAGGGTATACTCCCCGTCCTGACCTTTTATAGCGAAATCATTGACGGGAAGAGGCTCCACAATATAAGGAGTGCCCTCGGTCGCATGCAGATATTTCAACATACCCTTATATATGGCCCTGCTAACATCAAACCGGAAATTCGGATCAAGTCCGTAACGCATATCAGCGAAATTCTGATGGCTCAATAGCTCAAGAAGCATTGCCGGGACCATGGGTTCGCGGGCCTCATGATAAGGCTTGTCTCGAAGCTTTCTTCGGTTCCATTGCGGATCGTATAACTGCCATATGTCATCTATGATCTGGTCGGTCACCATATTGGCATATGTCATCGATGTCTTTTTGCTCTTGCCATTTCCGAGAAGCCCGGATGTAGACACTATAGGCAGTGTTCCCACTGTGGTTACATCGTCGCTCGTCGTCCCTGCATCAGTGTGAAGGGCAAAAGAAAGATCCACCGGTATTCCGAGACCTTTATGTCCTGGCAATGATCTGGAACCGCCGGCAAGATAGTTTACCCACATACCGCGACTCTTGTAGTCATCCTCATAATCGTTCTCACCTCCGGTCACGGAATATACCTCTTCCGGGATTCCTGCCCACTGCATCCAATAACGTGCGCCCTCTGTGAATCTGGGGTATCCGCTCGTGCCGGCCGAAGTGCCATAACCACGACTGACATTTCCCATGCCACCTCCTATTTTTATAGCGTCTGCAGTCACAGTCTTGTCTTTTTCTTCTGAAACATTCAGCAATTCCACAACCGGGGCTTTACCTTTGGGAAACGGAAATGAGCCTAAATACACCCATGTGCCGCCCCCCATAGTCTGATTGACATGAAACTCTTCTATACCTCTAAGCGAATTGACTCTGTAGCAAGCATCACGGGCACTTTCCGGAAGTGATGCATAACTGACATAAAGAGCATATTCGCCCGCCTCGGGAATATCGGCTGTCCATGTTGCCGAAGACGCATCCTTTATATCCTTTACAGTGGGAATCTCTCTTATGGTCCCTTTTTTGAATGGGTTATTATTGCCCGACAATATTTTGTCGGTGTATGCGAAACCCCGGATGCCTTTAGCTTCAGTCCATTTCTTTTCACCGTTTTTTTCAGAATATCCATTTTGGGCCTCACCGCCGTCAGCATCTACAACTACTTCTATTGTGGATGTGTCCCTTTCGCGTGGCATCATTACGTATGCACCTGCATTCTCAAGCATAGGCACTAGATAGGGATATACATAACTCAATGAATACAGATCCTCCACAGTTCCCATCAGTCTTCCGCGCTGCCACATCCAACGATTTTCTTTATTGTCATAATATCGCCCGTGGCTTGGCCATAAAGCAATGTTTTTGCCGTCGAGCCCCAATGGAGCTTCCGGAGCATCAACACGCACAACAAACGGCCCTGCTGTGCGGGGCTTGGCTTTAACCACCTGTGTGGTTTTGGGAGCCTTTCTGTTTTTCTTTTTAGGTCTGCGTGTGGCGGCTGAGACTGACACCGCGGCTACAAGCAGCAATATAATGATAGTGATATAGTGTTTCATATTGTCAGGGAAGCTAAAAGGAGCATTGGTATTTGAACAATTCATTCGTGCCGTTTGACTTATACGGTTCACATTATTTGCACATTTGGCGTTTCCCTCGTCAAAATTAGTAAAAAAATGTCATCGTACAATAAGGTACCACAATAAAAACTAACGAATTTATTGTGTTATATTATCCATGTTTTTTCATCATATTATTCATGGAAAGGTGTTGGAAACTGTATTGCACATTATTAAAAAAATTCCTACCTTTGTGAATTAATAAGGAATGTCCCATTGAAAGGGATAACCTTTTTGAATCTCTGACAATAAAAATACAACTGATATATGAAATTTACGGTCCCAAGCAAGACGCTTCACTCTTTTGCCTCAGCGGTAAGCAAAGTGATTAATGCAAAGAATGCAATTACGATTCTCAATAACTTTCTCTTTTCGATAAAAGGGAATACTCTCACTATTACTGCGTGCGATGGTGAAAACACTTTGTGTGCAAGGATTCCCATCATGGATGTGGATGGTGAAGGCGATTTCTGTATTGATGCCCGACGTGTTGTCGAACTTCTCCGAGTCATGCCGGAGCAGGAACTGAATTTCAATGTGGATGATTCGACATTGGCGATAGAGATGACCCATCCTAATGGCTCATACAAGTTCATGGGACTTCCGGGTAACGAGTATCCCAATCTCAAGAAGTCCGCACAGGAGGGAGCTATGACATTCAAGGCTCCCGGGTCGTCACTTCTTCGTGGGCTTGAGTTCACAGCATTTGCCGCAGGCACCGACATGCTGCGTCCACAGATGACCGGAGTATATTGGGACATAAAGCCTGACCGTCTGATTTTTGTGGCGACTGACACTCACAAGCTTGTGAAGTTCGAGGATCAAAGCATCCAGTCAGGCGTAGAAGGATCATTCATCCTTCCAAACAAGTCAACCAATGTTTTCCGCTCTGTATTCAGCAAGGATGAGGAGGTCACTGTCACTCTTGATACTGAGAGAGGGGTGACTTTTGAGACCGATACATTCACCTTTGACAGCCGTCTTGTGAAAGGACGTTTCCCTGATTACACTCGTGTCATACCTGAAAATAATCCTTTCACTCTCAGAATAGACCGGCACCAGTTCACTACTGCTGTGCGTCGGGTCAGCCTTTTTGTCGATGAGGGACATGGACTTATAAAATTCCGTGTGACACCTGAAAAGTTGACAATAAAGGCATCCGACAATGAATATAACACATCGGGATATGAGACTCTTGATGCGGAGTTCAATGGCAATGAGATGATTGTTGGATTCAGCTCAAGCTACCTGACCGAACTCGCATCCGTGCTTTGGACAGACGACATCATATTCCGTCTTGCTGATCCTTCCCGTCCGGCCGTGATAGTACCCACCGAGGACAAGGCTGACACGAAGCTGACAATGCTTCTAATGCCCATGAATGTCCAGGAATTCTGATCTAAATTCTTAAGGAGATAATGCAGCTCAATTTAAAGAAGCCGATCATCTTTTTTGACCTTGAGACAACAGGCATTGATATCATGCACGATCGCATCGTGGAGATATCAATGATAAAGGTGCTTCCTTCGGGTGAGGAGATAGAGAAAACCCGACGCGTAAACCCGGGCATTCCCATTCCTGCCGAAGCTACTGCCGTGCATCATATCACCGATGCTGATGTGGCCAACGAACCTATGTTCCGTCAGATAGCACGATCTCTTGCCAATGAGATGACAGGATGTGACATTGCCGGCTTTAATTCAAACCGGTTTGATATCCCGATGCTCGATCAGGAGTTCCAGCGTGCCGGAGTGAAGTTCGATTTTTCTAAAGCACGCTTTGTGGACGTTCAGACAATATTTCACAAAAAGGAACAACGTACACTTGTTGCTGCTTATCGGTTCTATTGTGGCAAAGAGCTGGACGGAGCTCATTCAGCCAATGCTGACACGAGGGCTACTCTTGAGGTTCTCAAGTCTCAGCTTGACCGTTATGAAGATCTGCCAAACGATATCGAGGAGTTAAGCAAATACTCCCAGATAAACAGAAATGTCGATTTTATGGGTCGACTGATCTATAACGACAATGACAAGGAAGTTATTAACTTTGGGAAATACAAGGGTAAGATAGCTGAAGATATTCTGCGCAAGGAGCCAAGCTATTATGACTGGATCATGAAAAGTGATTTTGCCCAGAATACCAAAGACTGTTTTACGCGTATACGGCTTAGAATAAAATGAGCGTTCTTTCGGGAAAACATATTGTATTGGGCATATGCGGAGGGATTGCGGCTTATAAAAGCGTTTCACTGCTGCGTCTGTTCATAAAGGCCGGAGCTGAGGTTCAGGTGGTGATTACCCCCGCAGGCAAGGAATTCATTACACCGGTCACTCTCTCAGCCCTTAGCCATAAACCTGTTGTCAGCGAATTCTTTTCAGCTAATACCGGAGAGTGGCATTCTCATGTTGATTTGGGCTTATGGGCTGACTGTATGGTAATAGCACCGGCCACAGCCTCAACCATAGGAAAAATGGCCAACGGTATTGCTGACAATATGCTTGTGACGACTTATCTTTCAGCAAAAAGTCCGGTATTCATAGCACCCGCCATGGATCTTGACATGATGCGACATCCTTCAACTCAAGCCAATCTGTCGCGTCTTAGATCATACGGCAATCACATCATAGAACCGGCAAGCGGATATCTTGCAAGTGGCCTTGAAGGCAAAGGCAGGATGGAAGAGCCGGAAAATATTGTGGTGTATCTCGAACGTTTTTTTGCGGAAAGATCGGATCTTGAAGGGAAAAACGTATTGATTACTGCCGGACCTACATATGAGAAGATTGATCCGGTACGATTCATCGGAAACTATTCATCCGGCAAGATGGGATATGCCATAGCTGAGGAATGCGCATCACGTGGTGCCAATGTTACTTTGGTGTCAGGCCCCGTATCCATCTCAGTGAAAAATCCCGGCATAAATGTCGTCAGGGTAGAATCGGCCAAAGAAATGCTTGATGAATGCCGAAAGGCATTCCCGACTTCGGAGATATCCATAATGTGTGCCGCTGTTGCTGATTATGCTCCGGCTAATCCTTCGGACCGGAAAATCAAACGCGAGCATCAGGAAGTCCCTGTAATCACACTTGTGAAGAATCCGGATATTGCTGCGACACTCGGCAAGGAGAAACGTTCAGGACAGATGCTTGTCGGATTTGCTCTTGAAACTGACAATGAGACTGTAAATGCCACTGAGAAACTTGCAAAGAAAAATCTCGATATCATTGTTCTCAATTCATTGCGTGACAAGGGAGCCTGTTTCGGAACTGACACAAATAAGGTATCTATAATCAAGGCTGACGGATCGCGCACTGATTTCCCTCTCAAAGACAAGGCTAAGGTGGCCGCAGATATTGTCGATGAAATAATTAATTTCAGCCAGTCAAAAGCCTGACACATCATAATGCGATTGTTTATAGCCTCAATGCTTGCGATTTCTTCTCTTCTGACATATGCACAGGAGCTGAATTGTCGTGTAGAGGTAAACACTTCGCAAATTGAAGTTACAAACAAGTCTGTGTTTGAGACATTGCAGAATGCCATAAGCGAATACGTAAACACGAATAAATGGACTGAAGAAATATTCTCGCCGAATGAGCGTATCGAGTGCTCTCTTTTCTTCGACATATCGGGGTATAATCCGTCCGACGGAAGAATGGCAGGGACACTACAGATCCAGGCAATACGTCCGGTCTACAATTCATCCTACACCACGACACTTATAAATTTTCGTGACACAAAGGTTGAATTCAGTTACATGGAAAATGAGCCACTTGTCTACAATGAGAACCGTATGGAGAGTCAGCTGACTCAGATCCTTAATTTTTATACCTATCTGATACTTGCGGTTGATTTTGACAGTTTCTCTCTACACGGCGGAGATCCATATTTTGAAAGGTTGAATGCTATCGTCAGGCAAGCCCAGGCATCTGGAGAAAGCGGATGGAAAACTTACGAGGACAATAAGAACAGGGCTGCAGTGCTCTCATCATTCACCGATCCATCCACACGAAGCATACGAGAACTATATTACATATACCACCTTCAAGGGCTTGACAAAATGTCAGTCAGCCCCGACAAAGGGCGTAAGACCATTGATCAATCATTGGATATACTGAAGGGAATATATACTACTGCCCCTATGTCAGTAGGTCTGTCAATGTTCAAGGATGCAAAAATCGATGAACTTGTGAATATCTATTCCAAGGCAACATCTGAAGAACGGGTTCATGCCTTGGAATTGCTCACGGCAATATATCCCACAGAAAATGAAATATTGCAGAAAATCAATGAATCTGATAGATAACCAATATAATTTAAAGCAGTGCTCGAATCTCTTCACATCTCAAATTACGCATTGATTGACCGGATTGATATTCGGTTTCACAAAGGATTCAATGTCATAACCGGCGAGACAGGTGCCGGGAAGTCCATTATACTCGGAGCCTTGTCTTTAATCCTCGGCGGACGTGCAGACTCAAGGGTTGTCGCGGATCCGTCATGCAAAAGTATAATAGAGGCGGTGTTCACCGTTGATGGTTATGATGCCTTGAAGGACTATTGTCTGCAGAATGACATTGAATGGGATGACGAACGATGCATACTCAGAAGAGAAATCGCTCCGACAGGAAGATCAAGAGCTTTCATAAATGATTCTCCTGTGCCCCTTAACAGACTTCAGGCTGTAGCCATGCGGCTTATCGACATACATTCACAGCATCAAAATCAACTTCTCTCCACACCGGAATTTCAACTGATGGTGATCGATACCCTTGCCGGGAATGAGCATCGGCTAAAAGAATATACATCAAGATACAATGCTTTGCGTGAGGCTGTTCGACGTCTGAAAGCGATGCGGTTGAAAGTTGAGAAGGAAAGAGAGGATGAAGAGTTCACACGTTATCAACTTGAGCAGATCGAAGAGCTTGCTTTGTCTCCCGGCGAACAAGAAGAACTTGAAAACGAACGGGATGTACTTACAAATCTCACATCCATTAAGAATTCTCTTGAAAGTGCCATATCGGCTTTGACCGGTGATGAAACCAACGCAATCGATCTCATTGATATTGCAATCGACGCATGCGACGAACTGGACGGAGTGCTTGACGAGAAGGAAGATGTGCCCTCACGTCTGGAGTCAGCAAGAATCGAGATCTCTGACATAGCATCCACTCTTGAAAGCTTAAACGAGCGTCTTGCCGCCGATCCCGGAAGACTTGAAGCTGTAGAAGAACGGCTCAACAGTATATACTCTCTGTGCCATAAGCATCATCTTAATAACGGAGACGAAATTTTGTCTCTACGTGACACTTTGCGTGCGAAGCTAAATGACCTTGACAATAGTGACGATCTGGTCGCCGGACTTGAGAAAGAGGCGAGAAGAGCTAAGGCTCTTGCAAAAGAGAGTGCTATAGAAATTTCAAATTCAAGAAAGGCAGAAGCTAAAAAATTTGCTGATCATCTGCGGGAAACAGCCATGCCTCTGGGCATGAAAAATCTTCAGGTAGATGTGCTTGTAGAAACTTCCGATATGGGTCCCACCGGGATTGATTCTGTACAATTCATGGTGGCATTCAACAAGAACCAGAACCTGATGCCGGTAGGGGCTACTGCATCAGGCGGCGAAATATCCCGTCTGATGCTCTCCATAAAAGCTATAATAGCATCTAAGATGTCACTCCCAAGCATACTGTTTGATGAAATAGACACAGGTGTGTCAGGAGATGTCGCAAACAGGATGGCACTTATGATGAGAGATATATCACAGTCTTTACAGGTCACAGCAATAACCCATCTCCCTCAGGTAGCTGCAAAGGGAGATACTCAATTTAGGGTTTATAAGGAGGACGACGACAAATCAACACATACACGCATCATCCAGCTGACACCTGAACAGCGAGTAGACGCCATAGCTGAAATGCTCGGAGGCGCAACAATCGATAACGCGGCACGCCAGGCTGCAATATCACTGATAAATAGTTAAAATCATACGATAAGATGGAAAAATCAGATTATATATATGGCCTGCGTGCCGTAATGGAGGCGATAGAGGCTGGAAAAGAGATAGACAAACTGTTCATTGCAAAGGACCTCCAGGGAGATCTTGCCGCTCAGCTTATCGGTCTTGCCAAACAGTATCACGTGGTGATGCAGCGTGTCCCCATGGAACGTATCAACCGTATCACCAGAAAGAATCATCAGGGAGTGCTTGCCATGATGTCGGCCATAACCTATCACAGGCTTGACCATATAGTACCGGAGCTGTATGAAGCAGGCTTGCTGCCGTTTATCGTCATTCTCGACGGCATAACCGATGTGCGCAATTTCGGTGCGATCGCCAGAACTTGTGAATGCGCCGGGGTAGATGCAATTGTAATTCCTGAACATGGAAGTGTGTCTGTAGGGGGCGATGCCATAAAGACTTCGGCAGGTGCTCTCCACCACATACCTGTCTGCCGTGTGGGATCAACGGCATGGGCTGTAAAATTTCTTAAGGAAAACGGATACAGGGTAGCGGCTGTAACTGAGAAATCGGAGATGAGCTATGTTGACGGGGATTATACCGGACCGGTTGCTCTTGTGATGGGAGCGGAGGATACCGGTATTTCCGAGGGGGCACTTGCTCAATGCGACACACGTGTAGGCATACCAATGTTTGGCAACATAGGTTCCCTCAACGTATCTGTAGCTGCTGGCATCATGATATATGAAGTTGTGCATCAGCGTCTTAATGCGAATCTGGAAGTGATATAGGCCCTCCTGTTATTACAAGCACCCTGGATCCGTCATACACTGTCGCTCCGAACACCATCGTGTCACCGCCTTCCTGCACTTTCAATTTCTTTGCAAGTTCCGGTGCCGTCAATGGGAAGTTGCGAGCCACCACGTTTATTTTAGGATAAGCATTCTTAAATTTACGGATGTTCTCTTTATTGAAAGGGAGGACATCCTTTATTATATACTGCTGACCCGGGAATGAAACGTCCAAATTATCAGCAACATACAGATGGGTGAACGGATGCAACTTATCGTAACCGTCGACATTTCCGCCCGTGCCTTTCATCACGGCAGGGAAGGGCTGCATGAGTATATTCCCAGTGATAGGAATCCTGTAATTGTTACATGTGTCAGGATCTGTATTACAGCGAGAATAGCTCTTCCTTCCTATGGTAATGCATTCTATGCCGGGCTTATCTGATATATCCTTGCGTATATCCAACACTACTTCTTTACATTCCCTGCTGTTCCCGATCACGATCACATTACATCCATCTATTCCAAGTTCCCTGATTGCGGATTTCAGATCGATCATTGGAGAGGCTTTCACTAAGATCCTGTCACAATGGGCAATCATGTCAGGCAATGACTTGCTTATATCCGGTGAGCATTGACTGAAAAGGAAATGTCTTCCGGAGCTGTCCCTGCGTGCGGGATCTATGAATATGGTGTCAAAATGCTGTCGGCTCTCCTTTAGCCATTCTACAGAATCGCCATGAATTACCTGTACATTTTTATATGAGCTTAGATTGTTGCGCAACACTTCTGCAGCATTTTCGTCAAGTTCTATAGATGTAACATTACATCCTTTCATGGCAAAATGCAGAGAGTCTATGCCAAGTCCGGCCGTCATATCAAGGATGCGTTCGCCAGGCTTAACCATGGACGAATGCACTTCAGCCACTTCATCGGAAGTGGACATTTCAGCCAAGGCAACCGAAGGGAATACAAAGAGGGGCAGTTCTTTTAACGTATATGCAAGTTTTTTATCGCACTTATGGCGACATTCTCTTTGTAATATGTCATGAAGTTTTTCGGCATCTCCATGATATTTAAGCCGTAACCGGTTAAAATCCTCGCTCATAAGTGGAATTTTTCAGACACGCTACCTCACTCTGCCCCAAAAAGTTTTTTAGGTCTTGTAGCTTGGAAATCTTTTATGTAATGAGGGGTACTATAAGCCGTGTCGATAAAATCACGTCTGGCAAATGACTGTTCACTAAGAGCTATCATATCGATAGCAAGGGGCCTGATATCAGGGACAAATTCTGAATTGACAGCTTTTATGACATCTTTTGCCTTATCGCTGCCGTCTCCAAAAAACAGGACTTTCCTGCCTGTATCGAGGATGTCTTTATATGAGGTGTCATCCAGTACAAGTGGCGTCTCCTCCATAAGCGGTTCAAGAGAGAAATCATATGCACATGTATATACTTCCATGCGTCTGGCATCAACCATCGGCACAAATATTTCATCTCCCACAAGACCGTCCTTAGTGAACATAACCTGACATGCGAGTAATTTAAGAGTATTTATGCCTATAAGTGGGACATCAAGAGCATAAGCCAAGCCTTTGGCTTCCGACAGGCCTATGCGGAGACCGGTATAGCTGCCGGGCCCCATAGATACAGCCACGGCATCAAGTCTGATCTCTTTCTCCGTTGCAAAATCAAGACAATACTTTATGAAATCACTCAGTAATGCCGCCTGATTGCGTCCTTCCATATCCTCCTGATGGGCAAGAACCATCCCCTCGGCAGTCAGAGCTACCGATGTCGCTGCAGCTGAGGTCTCGATATTTAGAATTACTGCCATATGTTTAATGTCATTTATTCGTCTTGAAAAGATCCGTTGGCAAGTAGCTCGCGGTATCCTATATTAAAATAGTGCCGTTCAAAGTCTTTTGGACGCAGAATCCTCATGTCATATATCACGAGATCAAGGTCAATCGGGACAACACCTTTTTCCTTTGATTCCTGATTGCGCCCCATGGCTTTTTCAAAATCTTTCAGGTGTCTGACAAGTGTCGAGCTGTTCACTGATGACCGTCCATGGACAACAGCATTTAGATATGATGAATCTGTGCCATTGATAGCGGCAGATTCATATATGGATGACACGCTGCATTTTGACAGATAGCCGCGCAGAAAATCTATTGCCCGATTAATTTGAGCCTCTCTGTCAGGAGCATTGCTGCCTAATCCAATTGTGCATGATACAGGATAATCCATGATTTTGCGTATGTTTATGATTGGATCACACCTTTCATGGTTAAAGCTATTCGTCCGCGATTCACGTCAATGTCTATCACTTTGACTTTTACTCTTTGGCCTATTGAAACGACATCTGACGGGGATGATATGAACTTATCACTCAATTGAGAGATGTGTATAAGCCCGTTTTCCTTCATGCCAAGATCCACGAATACACCGAATGCCGTGATATTATTGACTTTGCCATTGAGTTCCTGTCCGATATGCAGATCTGCAATTTTCCTGACATCATCGTCATAAACCGTTTCCTCGACGGTTTCTCTTGGATCACGTCCTGGCTTTTCCAATTCGAGGATTATATCAGTCAATGTCGGCAGTCCGGTCTCTTTTGTGATATACTTGTCAAGTTCGATCTTGTGAAGAAGATTCCTGTCGCGGGTCAAACGCTCGACATCGGCATTGACATCCGACGCCATCTGTTCGACCAACGCATAACGTTCAGGATGGACCGCCGTATTATCGAGAGGATTTTTGGCATCGGGAATCCGAAGGAATCCTGCACATTGTTGAAAAGCTTTTTCTCCCATACGAGGCACATTCATCAGCTCGGAGCGGGTGTTGAACGGACCGTTTTCAGTACGGTATTTAACTATATTGGCCGCAAGTGTCGGTCCAATCCCGGATACATAGCTTAGGAGCTGACGTGATGCGGTATTGACATTTATACCTACTGAGTTCACGCATGTTTCCACAACATGATCAAGAGATTCCTTAAGTTTATTTTGATTGACATCATGCTGATATTGACCTACACCGATGCTTTTGGGATCGATTTTAACAAGCTCCGCAAGCGGATCAAGCAGTCGGCGGCCGATCGATACGGCACCTCTCACGGTCACATCTTCATCAGGGAATTCTTCCCGAGCGACTTCCGATGCCGAATATATTGATGCACCCTGCTCATTGACCATATATATCTGCACTCGGCGTGGAAAAACTACATCCCTCAGGAAACGTTCGGTTTCTCTGCCTCCTGTACCGGTCCCCACTGCTATTGCGTCTATTCTGTATCGATCAACCATATAGCATAAGGTGTCGCCTGCACCTACAAAATCATTGGCCGGTGGAGTAGGGTAGATCACATCATGATACAGGAGATTGCCCTGTTCGTCAAGTGCAACCACTTTACACCCTGTGCGGAATCCGGGATCTATTGCAAGAATACGTTTACGTCCGAGTGGAGGTGACATCAAAAGCTGCTGTACATTGTTTGCGAACATCTGTATGGCTCCTGTATCGCTTTTCTCTTTTGTCACAGCGGCAATTTCGTTTTCTATAGAGGGTCGCATCAACCTCCTGTAGCCATCCTTTACTGCCGCCTTCACTATATCGGCAACTAGGGGAGAAGCTGTGGCACGCACAAACATTCGGTTAAGCCTGTCCATCATGTCATCGTCATCAATGGATAGCCCGACTTTAAGAATACCTTCTTCCTCAGCCCTGCGTATCGCCAGATAACGGTGGGAGTTGCATGTACGCAAAGGCTCGGAAAAATCAAAATAATTCTGATATTTCTCACCTTCGGACTCCTTTCCGGGTATGACTTTGGATGAAATTATTGCTGAACGCTGATAACGTGATCTGACAATGTTTCTTGCTTTCTCGCTTTCACTCACCCATTCTGCTATTATGTCGGAAGCTCCGGACAAGGCATACGAAACATCCTTCACTTCCCCTTTTACAAACTTTGCCGCCATACTTTCCGGTGAAGCTCCGGCTGACTGTGACATGATCATCTTAGCCAGAGGTTCAAGGCCGAGTGCTCTCGCAGTCTGAGCCCGAGTGTTGCGTTTGGGTTTATATGGCAGAAATATGTCTTCGAGTACTATGGGATCAAATGTCTCTTCAATGCGTGTCTCTATTTCGGGGGTTAAAGCGTCCTGCCCGCTTATTACCTGAAGTATATACTCCTTCCTTTTCTCAAGTTCAAACAGGGCTTCATGACGTTTCTTTATATTATACACCGTCACCTCGTCCATCCCTCCGGTAGCTTCTTTACGATAGCGTGAGATAAATGGCACAGTCGCGCCATCATCAAGCAGACGCAGGCATGCCGCAACGTGCTTACGCAGATGGCTGCCAATTTCTTTGGTTATTATATTTGCGTGTACGTTTACCATCGAAATGAGAAATTGTATATGTTAGATTATGTTGAGTTTTTAATTTTTAGTTAATGTAAGGACTGTTATTTCAGGTTCTGCGCCTATGCGTGCAGGGAAACCAACTGTGCCGATACCCGTATTGACATATAGATAGTGGGTCGAATCGGGATCAGCGTACAGCCCGCCCCATGTGTGGTAGCGCAAGGCCGCAGGTGATATGCCGGCTATCTCCATCTGCATGGCGTGAGTATGGCCTGACAATGTCAATGGGATGTTAAGCCCGTGATTCCCTGAAATCGAGTCATTCCAATGAGCCGGATTATGGCTCAAAAGAACTTTAAACACTGAATCTGCAAGTTCAGGATATGCCTTGGGCAACGAGCCATACACTGGGAAAGGGGAGTCGCCGATATTTTCTACACCAATTACGGCTATTGAGTCATTTCCGCGATATATCTTCACGGCTGAGTTGTTAAGCATTTTCCATCCCATGGATGACTGAAGATCCTTAAGATATTGGACACTTGCCTTCTTTTCAGCTTCTGACGGCCAATTGGCATAATCTCCATAATCATGATTCCCCATTACAGACAATACACCGTCACGGGCATGCATACGGCCTAAAGGTCCGACATGCGGCGTAAGCTCCGATGAACGGGAATTGACAATATCTCCGGTAAAAACTACCAGGTCTGCATCCAATGAGTTGACCGCATCAACAACCTTTGCAACGAAAGTCGTGTCATTACCGTATGTACCTGTGTGAAAATCCGAGATCTGAACTATCCGATATCCGTCAAAACTTTCCGGCAATTCTGACAAATGGATTTTCACCTCCTTTATCTCGATGTTGAATCGATCTATCAACGCACCCCACCACATAGTCGCAAAAACCAGTATACCTGACACAGCAGCAATCCTTGAAAGGACATACCATCTCTTTCTTCTAAAGAGACGTGGGATATATGCTATCATATCGATTGCGACAAATACATATTTTGCAAAATACACCGATATGAATGTATAGATCATCCACATGACAGCGAGCAACATAGAATTGTCTCCGCCGCGTCGGGGAAGTGAAATAGCACATATCAGAAGTGCGTACAATCCCACTGACGACCATAGATGGAGTCTGCTCCACAGTCTGTTTTTAAATCTTGTGACCAGACACCGGTATATGTATATATCGGAAAACAGACTTATCAGAAGAAAGATCAGGAGAGGGATCCACGGAATGCGCATAGGATAATCAAAGAGATAGGGGACAGGGTAGGGACAATATGTCAACAATATCCTGCCGCAATTAGTTTATTGCGTAACGGATTTGCATACATTGTGTACATGTAAGTCCTCATAAAGTTTCGCTCCTGGACAGTGACATCCGGAACGTCAATCTTGTCAAGTTGTCCTTCTATATAGGATGTGACTTTGTCTGCCTCTTCCGATGAATATCGGTCGGAATACATGTCGCTGTCAAAAGCACGATCATACGCCACATAATTGATAGGGTATATCTTGTATCCGCCATGTATGCCGCAGTCTATGCAGTGGCACACTCTGCGGTAAACCTCTTGTTTGTCTGTATCAGCGGGCAGACTTTCTATAAGTGACGAAATGCAGGATGAGAAAGCAATATGTACTTTGCCTTTATACCCAAGAAGACCTGTTTCCATTGAGAACAGATCGTCATGCTGACTCTTCTTGAAGTCAGGATCACGATGTCTCAACAGGTATTCGCGTGTCTTAAGATAATCGTTGGGGTCATATTCATATGATATGGACACCGGGAATATGTTTAATTCCGCAAGCCTCTGAGCTACAGAGCCTTCTCCTCCAAGAGCAAGCATCTTGATGACACTTTCCTGAGTGTGGTCACTTGAATCTTTTGCTCGTCCTTGACGCTGTGCTATCCATATGCTCTCATGCTTTGATGAAATAGCATGATGGATATACGAAGACAGTTGCCTTGCTCCTTCAAGAGCCTGTCGAGCAGGAAGATTACGTTTTACAATGAAACTCCCGTTAAGTTTAACCAAATGTGTTATCCAATTGTATATCAATAAATTGTCTCCAATCGCAACCTCCGAGGTCCTCATGCCGTTTCTAAGAAAACACAAGTTTATGAATGAAGCGTCAAGGACAATGTCGCGATGATTGGATACAAAAGCATATGACAATTCCTGTCTGACATTTTCAAGCCCGGACATCGTTATTCCGGCCGTAGTATGTGCCTCCAGTTCCTCAAGGAACTTTTGCATTATATTGATCTGAAATTCCTTTTTAGTCTTTATGGAACCGAGCAGATTGACAAACTGGTCATAATCGACATCGGGGAGTACCCATCGGACTGCGTGTTCAAATCCAGGTTCTTCGACCAACTCTGCAATTCGCTCTGCAAATTGCGAATCGTCATACGGAGCTATTTCTGTGTAGTCTAATTCTGGTGCGTCCATTACGCGCTTTATATATATAATATATAATGAATAGTCGAAACAATAGTTGTGTCAAAGGTAGACTTTTTTGCAGTAATATGCAAAATAGCAACCTTAAATTAAATCTTTTTAAGAAGATACTTATCCATTGAAAAGCCTTTAGCACAGGAGTAGGAGCGTTATTATTGAATTATATGCAAACGCTATTTTACATAATACTAATTATGGGTTTATTTCATATTATTTAATCTACTTCCGATTGACGAATATTCAGGCTTGAATTTGGAGAATTATCATATTTAATATATTTTTGTAAGTAGATTTGTAATCTATAAAATAGATAACTATATGCAACCGCTGTTTTCGATCATAACAGTCACATATAATGCCGAGCGTGTGCTTCCTGCGACATTGAAAAGTGTTAAGGAGCAAAGCTGTCGCCTATATGAACTGATTATTATAGACGGTGAATCGTCTGACTCGACTGTTGAAATCGCCAAAAAAGCGGATATTCCAAATTCTGAGATAGTTTCAGAAAAAGATCGTGGTATCTACGACGCGATGAACAAAGGTCTTGGACTCGCGCATGGAGACTATGTAATTTTTTTGAACGCCGGCGACACATTCCATTCCGATACGACTCTCGAGCATCTTGCAGATGCTATCATGGACAATGATTATCCCGGCATCGTATATGGACAGACCGATATTGTTGACATTGACCGAAATCGCATTGGAGACCGGCATCTGCTTGCCCCGGAAATACTGACTCTTGAAAGCTTTAAGGATGGTATGCTCGTGTGTCATCAAGCATTTTGCGCTTTAAGAAAAATCACGAGCAATTATGACATGCGATACAGATATTCCGCTGATTATGAGTGGTGTATAAAGTGTCTGCAAAGGTCTCACCGTAACTATTATATGAATGAGACCATTATCGATTTCCTGCAAGGAGGCATGAGCACACAGAACCATTTTGCCTCATTGACTGAGAGATTCAACATAATGTCTCACTATTATGGATTCTTCCCTACCCTTGTGACACATATTAAAAAGGTTATATCGCATATCATCAAGAGTATAAAGACAAGATAGACCTCTAAAGTTTCACTTTATCAGGATTTTTTGCAATATAATCCTTCCAGTTTTTAGGTCCTGCAGTTGCAAGCGGCTTAGAGGATTCATAATAATGACACAGAGCGGCTGCAAGTCCATCGGTCGCATCAAGTTCAAGGTCCTCAAGCTGAGATTGTGATATAGGCAAAATCCTTTTCAACATTTCTCTGACCTGCTCTTTTGATGCGGCACCGTTTCCGGTGATAGCCATTTTTATTTTCCTCGGCTCATATTCAACAATAGGAATGTCCCGCGACAAAGCTGCAGCCATTGCCACTCCTTGAGCTCTGCCAAGTTTAAGCATTGACTGTACATTCTTCCCGAAGAATGGAGCTTCGATAGCCATTTCATCTGGCAAATACTGCTCAACAAGTCCTAAAACTCTTTCATAAATTCTGCGCAGTCTCAGATAATGACTTTCAAATTTATTTAATTTGATTGCTCCCAATGCCACGAGCATGGGATTCTTGCCCTTGATTCCAAGAATCCCATAGCCCATAACATTGGTGCCTGGATCAATTCCAATTATAATTTTATCAAAACCTTTGTAGTCCATTACGGATTGATTGTCTCCATATATGTGGTGAAAAACAGCACCTTATCCCCAAAAAGCTTTGATAGTTCCCCGCGCAGATCCGCGGCATGGTTGTCATGCCACAATTCTGCGATCTCTTTGTTGTCGGCACTCAACTGCACGGCATAACCAGACATACCTTCTTGAGTATCAGTCAGTATCTTTGCCAACATCGGTCTTTCAAGGCCTCCGATATTGATTGCCGACGGGAAATATATTTCCGAAACCCACTTGCGAAAATCCGCATCAATAGATTCGTGAATGTAATATGTGGTATTGAGTATTATCATCCTATCTTTTTATGAGCCTTTTTATACGAAAGGAATGTTATCACAGCAGTCAGAATAATTCCAAGCGGAGCAGAAATTGACTTGTCGGTTATTCCCATAAACTGAGGCGAAAGGAATACAAAATAGGAAACTATGAACGTCATGACTATTGCCGGGACCATAGCTACCCAATAATTCTTACCTTTGCGGACCAGCCATACATATATTGTCCAGAGTGTGAATACCGCGAGTGTTTGATTCGCCCAGGCAAAATACCTCCATACAACGCCAAATTCTACCAGCGTTATCCCGAATCCGATGATGAACAGCGGTATGCATACAATAAGACGGTTGACTATGGGTCGCTGATCATAGTTGAATATGTCGGCGATAATAAGTCTGGCTCCGCGGAAAGCAGTGTCACCTGATGTTATAGGAGCTGCGACAACTCCGAGGAGAGCAAGTATGGCCCCTATTTTGCCAAGTGTGGTATTGGATATCACATCGACTGCCCAGGCTGCATTATTGCCATGCTCTGCAAGTTGTTCACCCAGTTCTGTCGGGCCATGGAAAAATGCCATAGCGATTGCAGCCCATATCAGGGCAATTATGCCCTCTGATATCATGGAACCATAGAATACGGACTTACATTTCTTCTCGCTGGTCACGCACCGAGCCATAAGCGGAGACTGTGTGGCATGAAAACCGGATATGGCTCCACAGGCAATTGTGATAAACAATGTAGGTATGATAGGCAATTTTTCCGGATCCTGCTGAAAGTTATGCAGTGTGGTAAGTTCCGGTATCTCATATTCTCCTAAAAGCAGCACACCGAGCAATCCGGCCGCCATAGCTACTAAAGCGACACCAAACACCGGATATATTTTCCCGATAACCTTATCGACAGGAAGCAATGTGGCGATGACATAGTATATGAGTATTATATATACCCAAACTTGCTGCGACAATCCACTCATCATCGTGGATAGCAACTGGGCGGGACTCAGTATAAAGACTGCACCGACAAGAACCAGCAATGCGATTGAAAATACTCTTACCACTGCACGCACACCAGTGCCAAGGTACTCCCCTATGACTTCCGGAAGGCTTTTGCCATCCTGTCGAAGTATAAGCATCCCGGACAGATAGTCATGCATAGCTCCGAAAAATATACATCCCAGCGTGATCCACAGAAATGCCACCGGGCCAAAACAAGCTCCAAGTATAGCTCCGAATATAGGACCAGTACCGGCAATGTTGAGCAACTGGATAAGAAATACTCTCCAGCGTGGAAGTTTCATATAGTCCACTCCATCTTCAAGGCGTATAGCCGGAGTCACGTTTGAATCATCAGCGTCTGCGAGGCGTTCAAGATAGCTTCCATACGTAAAATATGCAAGAATCAGAAGAGACAGACAGATTATAAATGTTACCATTATTTTATTGTGTTTGATTTCATGTTGCTACTCGAAATACCATGGATGATCAATTATCTGGACAATCCCCTCCGAAGGTATTTTACCGTCGATTCTCGACGCGCCACGATATATTCTTGCGGAGAAGTCAGGATCGTCATCACGCATGTAATTATTTTTAACACGTCCTGATGAATGAATATATTTCCCATTGGAATCATATAATGCCACATGAGATATTCTCCCCTCAGGAGTGGAACTGAAGAACAATAGATCAGCGGGCCTGAGCATTGCAGTATCCTCGGGCTCGATACGTTGTCCTATGTTGATCTGCTGGCGGGCATCCCTCAAAGTAAGTATTCCGTTCCCATAATAAGCCACACGAACAAGCCCGGAACAGTCGACAGCCTTTGTCGAGCAAGCACCCCATAAATATGGCGTGCCAAATAGATGGTAGCATCTGTCAAGGATGCCTTGTGCATCAAACCTCTGCGCAGCCCATATCTCAATGGGATCCACATATTCGGTCTCGACCCAGCCGCTGCGTCCGTCAGGTAGTGTGACATGGCTGAACCGCCCCCTACCCTTTATTCCACTCACTATGGAGCCGTTTACGAGTTCGCTTACAATATTCCGGCATGATGCATCTGCAGTGTCACATATGACCTTTATTTCTGACATAGATGTGACCGCAAGGCGTGGAGAGCGTCTCCAGGCTTTCATATCCGCGTCATTTAGTTTTATGACGCTTGACACATTCATGTATCCTGTATATCCGTCGGGGCCTTCGAGTTTAAGCCATTCACCATCGTTGTCCTCAAGCACCAGCATAGGTGTACCCATAATAGCTTGAGAAGACATTTCTGATGCGTGGCTGGCCTCCTCTCTTATGCATGCGACAGGAATGTTGACAAGTATCCAGTCAGAAGGAACCTGTTGAGCACACACTGAAAGCGACACACATAGAATCAATAGAAGCAGATAGTTCTTCATTTCATTTAAACGGTTACTTACAAAAATGAATGTTTATTCAAGAACAAATTATCCGCATTGAATGTGGTGGCCTCAGCTATCTGACTCACAGAACTGCCCAGAGATTCAGCAACGACATTTGCAGTATATACAAGATAGGAACTCTCATTACGTTTCCCTCGATTCGGGACAGGTGCGAGATAAGGCGAATCAGTCTCTAACAGTATTCTGTCAAGGCCTATTGACGGAAGTACGGTGCGGAGTTTCGAGTTTTTAAATGTAACTATTCCGTTGATACCGAAATAATAATCTCCGGTTTTTCTGATTTTATCCACGTCTTCTATGGAGCCTCCGAAACTGTGGAATACGCCGCGAATCTTTCCTTTATATCCCTCAAGGACTTCTATTACCTTGTCAAGTCCCTCCCGGCAATGAATTATTATGGGAAGATCTCTTTCTACAGCTATATTGACCTGCATGTCAAAAGCTTCCAATTGCTCCTTTTCAAAAGATCTGTCCCAATAGAGGTCAATTCCGATTTCACCGACCGCCGCATATTCATTGCTGTCAAATTCTTTGACAATACTGCTTATGTCATGTTTCCAATCAGCACCAACCTCTGTGGGATGCAGCCCCATTGCCATAAATGTGTTTTCAGGAAACATGTTGTGCAAGGATTTCATGGGATCTACAGTTCCGCAGTCGACATTTGGAAACAACATGCGTGAAACGCCGGCATTTATCGCTCTTTTCACAGCCTCAGCCCCTCCGTCCTCATATTCCGGAAGATACAGATGTGTATGAGAGTCAAAGAAAATCATTTGTCTCTTGTCGCTGATTTTAGTGCGATATCCATAAAGAATGAACGTGCTTCTGGCGAAAGTTCCATATGGTCAAGACATTTTATCGCAGTATCGATATAAGCACTTATCAGTTCATGGGCACGTTGGGGCAGATCAAGCTCATCGTATATGGATCTTACAGCCTTTATCTTCTCATCAGGATCTGTAGCTGGTCCAAGCAATGACCTTATCTTGCCTGACTTGTCCTCGTTCATAGCCATGATCAGAAGCCATGTTTTCTTGTCGTTAAGAATATCTCCTCCTATAGCCTTACCGAAAGTTTCAGGGTTTCCGTATGTGTCGAGATAGTCATCCTGAAGTTGGAAAGCCAGTCCGAGATTGACTCCATAATCAAAGAACCGGACCTGAGTCTCAAATGGCGCATCTGCCATAAGAGCTCCCATGCCGCAGGAACAGCCAAGAAGTACGGAGGTTTTCAGACGGATCATTTCCATATATTCATCGACAGTGACATCCGTCCGCTTCTCAAAATCCATATCATATTGCTGCCCCTCATAGATATTCATTGCTGTACCGTTGAACAGTTCGAGTGCCTGTGGAAGATGATCGCCGCATTTCACAGCCAAAAGCATCCCCGCAGTTGTCAGCATTGCATCCCCGGACAGAATAGCCGTTTCTTCATTCCATTTCACATGGACCGTGGGACGTCCGCGGCGCACATCAGCCTTGTCCATTACATCATCATGGAGGAGAGTGAAGTTATGGAACATTTCAATTGCAATTGCCTGATGAATGGCTGATTTCGGATCCTTCCCCATGGCTTCACATGCTGCAAGGGTCAGGACCGGACGCAGCCGCTTGCCACCGCAATTGAGCGCGTAGCGTATGGGGTCATAAAGACCGGATGGCTGTGCCGGTAATCTCAAGTTGGATATGGCATCCTTGACTATCTGAAGATATTCATTGTAATCTCTCATAGCAATGTGATTGTAATGGTAATATAGGACTGGCTCTGACTTTAGGTAGACTTTACGGACTATTTGCGGCGGCGTTTTTTCTTACCGTGAGATTTGTCTGCCAAAATTTCCTTTGCAGACGCATTCCTGCCCATATAATCCTCCCCTTTGGCTACTGAATTGCTCTCATCAACAAGCACAAAGTCAAGTTGTTTCTTTTCAAGATCGGCACGCGCGACTTTGATATCCACGCTGTCACCCAGCCTGTACCTATGATTATGACGCCGGCCGATCAGACAGTGGTTCTTCTCGTCAAAGTCATAATAGTCATCAGCCAGATCTCGCATCGGTATCAAGCCTTCGCAAAGATTCTCGTTAAGTTCTACATACAATCCCCATTCCGTGACCCCGGAGATTATTCCTGAATAAGACTCTCCAAGATGGGATTGCATATATTCGACCTGTTTATACTTGATGGATGCGCGTTCAGCGTTTGCGGCCAGCTGCTCCATTTCGCTTGAATGCTTGCACTGCTCTTCAAGTTTCTGCACAATCACACTACGGCCTCCGGCAAGATAACGTTCCAACAGTCGGTGAACCATCATGTCGGGATATCGGCGTATCGGTGATGTGAAATGGGTATAATAATCGAAGCCTAATCCGTAATGGCCTATATTATCGGTCGAATATACGGCTTTTGCCATTGATCGGATTGCGAGAGTTGCAAGATAGTTCTCTTCCCCTTTTCCCTTTACTTCGGAAAGCATCCGATTGATAGACCTGTTGATTTCTCTCGGTGTTCCTGATGATTTCACTTTGTAGCCGAAGCTGCGTGCTATTGCTGCAAAATCCGCAAGACGTTGTGCATCCGGGACATCGTGGATACGATACACGAATGCCTTCGGCTTTTTCTTATCTTTGGGCTTGCCTACATACGTCGCAACGGTCTTATTGGCAAGCAACATGAACTCCTCAATGAGTTTGTTGGCATCTTTTGACACCTTAAAGTAGACACCTAAAGGCGTGCCGTCAGGTGATATGTCGAACTTAACTTCAGCACGGTCGAAATCGACGGATCCCTCTTCATAACGCGCCTTCCTAAGCTGTTTTGCCATTGAGTCAAGGGCAAGGATGGCATCCACGCAATCGCCCATTCCTGTCTCGATGACGCTTTGGGCCTCCTCATAGCTGAACCGCCGGTTGGATTTGATTACAGTTCTTGCAATCATTGAATTGTAAACTCGCGCCTGAGAGTCCATTTCAAAGATGACAGAAAATGCAAGTTTCTCTTCATCAGGGCGCAGAGAACATATGCCGTTACACAAATGCTCGGGGAGCATTGGCACCACACGATCTACAAGATATACTGAAGTCGCTCTTTTCTGGGCCTCCTTGTCGATTATCCCGTCAGGCTTCACATAATGGGTCACATCCGCTATATGAACACCGACTTCATAGTGTCCGTTAGACAACACTCTGAATGACAACGCATCATCAAAATCCTTGGCATCGGCCGGATCAATAGTGAATGTTAGTACGTCACGCATGTCAATACGCTTGGCAACTTCCTCATCAGTGATGCCTGCATCAATTTTGTCGGCAGCCTTCTCAACAGCTGACGGATACTTGTACGGCAATCCGAATTCCGCAAGTATCGCATGTATCTCGGTATTGTTTTTCCCGGCCTCTCCGAGAATGTCAACGATTTCTCCGGAGGGATTCTTGAAATCCTGTTTCCATTCGGTGATTCTTACCACCGCTTTGTCACCGGTCTTACCCCCTTTAAGTTTGCCTTTAGGTATGAATATGTCGGTGGCAAGGAACTTGGAGTCAGTAAGCAGATATCCGAAATGACGTTCCACTTTAAGAGTCCCGATAAATGTCTGCTCTTTCTTTTCTATGATTTCAATCACTTCGGCCTCAGGCTCCGCACCACGGCGATGGGCAGCTATATTGACACGCACCTTATCGCCATTTAATGCGTGCATGGAGTTTCGCTCAGCAATCATCAGGGTCTCTCCGTCATTATCTGTGACAACGGAATTCTTCCCATTGTTTCTGCGGACGAAAGTGCCGATTGCCTCATTGCCTCGTTGTGGCGATTTGTATTTACCCGGAGAGACTTCTATGATATCACCATTGAAAGCCATATCGACAAGCAGCAGAGCGACATTGCGCTGCTGTGCTGCTGTAGATGCTCCGATAGCGTGCGAGACCTGCCTATAATTATAGGTATTGCTTTTCTGCTGAGATATGAACTCCTCAACCTTTTTCTTCAAGGCAGTTGCCTTGCGGGCCGAAGCATTTCCTGTTGATTTTGACATACTTGGTGATATTTGTGAATAACTAATATTGCCCATTCCCTATGGCATTATTATACCATAGGGAATGAACACTTTATGCATCGATATTTGCGTAGTTGGCGTTTGACTCAATAAAATCCCTGCGTGGAGCCACATCTTCACCCATAAGCATGGAGAATATGCGGTCAGCCTCGGCGGCATCGGTGATATTGACCTGTTTCAGAAGTCGCTGCTCAGGATCCATGGTGGTATCACGGAGTTCCTCAGCCGACATCTCACCAAGACCTTTATATCGCTGTACCTTGGTCTTGTCTCCATTGGCAGCTATAAACTGCTGTACTTGTGCTTCAGTCCAGCAGTACTCCTCATTTTTACCACGAGAGCACTTATACAGCGGCGGTGTGGCAAGATACAGATATCCCTGCTCTATGATCGGGCGCATGCGTCTGAAAAAGAATGTCATAAGCAATGTGGCTATATGGCTTCCGTCGACATCGGCATCAGTCATTATTATGATCTTATGATAAGCGAGTTTCGACAGATTTATCTCTTTCGGGTCCTCTTCCGTGCCAATTGACACTCGCATAGCGCGATAAAGATTGGTTATCTCTTGATTGTCAAGAATCTTGTGGTCCATTGCCTTTTCCACATTTAGAATCTTGCCGCGAAGAGGCAAAATCGCCTGGAAAGTACGGTTGCGCCCCTGTTTTGCCGTGCCGCCGGCCGAATCACCCTCGACAAGGAACAGTTCGCAGTCCTCGGCATGTCGTGAGGAACAATCTGCAAGTTTCCCCGGCAGGCCTCCTCCTGACAGAGGAGATTTTCTCAACACTTTATTTCGTGCATTGTAAGCGGCATGTCTGGCTTGAGCGGCAAGAGCTATTTTCTCTACAATAGTCTTTGCCTGCTTCGGATGCTCCTCAAGATAATACCACAGAGCCTCACTGACAGCCGACGACACAGCTCCGGCCACTTCGCTGTTTCCAAGCTTGGTCTTGGTCTGTCCCTCAAATTGCGGCTCAAGCACCTTTACAGAAATCACGGCTGTCAGGCCCTCACGGAAATCGTCTCCTGCCACATCGACTTTAACCTTGTCAAGGAGTTTATGCTCCTCGGCATATTTCTTTAATGTGGTGGTGAGTCCACGGCGGAATCCGGTAAGGTGGGTGCCACCCTCTATGGTGTTGATATTGTTGACAAACGAATGCACATTTTCGTTGTATGTGCTATTGTAGGTCAGTGCCACCTCCACCGGTATGCCTTGACGTTCGGTGTTCAGGTGTACGACATCATTTATAAGAGACTCCTTGTTTGAATCGATGTATTCGACAAATTCCCTAAGTCCATCCTTGGAATAGAACTTCTCGCTTCGAGGTTTCCCTTCTTCATCGAGATTGCGCTTGTCGGTAAGAGTAAGCGTAATGCCGGCGTTCAGGAATGCAAGGTCTCTCAGACGTATGGCGAGAGTATTGTAATCATACTCTGTGACGGTGAATATGGAGTCGTCAGGCTTGAATGTTATGGTTGTGCCTGTGGTCTCGCTCTCCCCTATCACCTGAAGTTCAGTGGTGGGCTTGCCACAGGAGTATTCCTGCATATATATCTTGCCTGAACGGCGCACTTCGGCTCTAAGATATGTGGAAAGAGCATTTACACAGCTCACGCCGACACCGTGGAGTCCGCCAGACACCTTATAGCTGCCCTTGTCGAATTTGCCGCCTGCATGGAGCACTGTCAGCACCACTTCGAGCGCGCTTTTGTGTTCCTTTTCATGCATGTCCACCGGGATGCCGCGGCCGTTGTCCACTACTGTAATTGAGTTGTCCGTATTGATTGTAACCTCGATATGGGAAGCATATCCTGCCAGTGCTTCATCGATGGAGTTGTCCACAACCTCATATACGAGATGATGAAGTCCTTTCGCGCTTATATCGCCTATATACATGGCCGGGCGTTTTCTCACAGCCTCAAGACCCTCAAGTACCTGAATATTGCTGGCACTGTATTGTTCTTCTCTCAACTTTTCTTCTTCTGACATATCTGATGTTATTATTTTCTTTCTTATTTCAGCATACAAAGTTACTAAAAAATCCCCAATCAGCAAAGCGTGTGTGACACTTAATCACTGACCATGATCTGTGAAAGTCTATGCTCGAGATCGGTAGAACTGAGACGAGTGTGCAGCACGCCTTTATGCGCTACGGATATATATCCGGTCTCCTCTGAGACCACTATCGCAAACGCATCCGTCGCCTGAGAGATACCTAAAGCAGACCTGTGCCTGAGGCCAAGAGCCCTCGGCACATTTCGGTCATGGCTGACAGGCAATATGCAACCTGCGCTGCATATCCTGTCATGGTCTATGATCATTGCTCCGTCATGCAGTGGTGAGTTTTTAAAAAATATGTTCTCTATCAGCCTGGAATTTATATCCGCATTGATGATGTCGCCGCTTTTTTCATATGATTCAAGCGACATCTCCTGCCGTATCACAATGAGTGCCCCGGTCTTGGTCTTTGACATATTCATGCACGCATACACAATGGGCAACACGTATTTGCGTGTATCAGACGCGCCCTCGTTCTTCTCATGCCTGAACAGGTTCTTAAGGAATCTCCATCTTTTATGGTCGCCAAGCTCTACGAGAAAACGTTTTATCTGATCCTGGAACAATATTACTATCACAAGGAGCCCTATGCCCATAAATTGATCCAGAATAGTCCCTATAAGCTTGAGATTTAGGATCTGAGATGTCAATACCCATACAACGATAAACGCGAGTACTCCGAAAAATATATTGATCGTGCCGCTCTCTTTCATTATCCTGTAGAGATAAAAAAGGAGGAGTGCGACTATTGCAATGTCAAATGCGTCTCTTATGCCAAACTGATCCACTTCCTGAGCAGGTTTAAATTTAATTTATAAGGTCGATAATTCATAAATCCTTACAGCAGCCACCGCCTCGGCCGCATCATGAACCCTAAGGATAGATGCGCCCCTTGTGAGCGCGATGGTGTTCAAGGCTATTGTACCCGGCAATGCTTCTGCCGTTGATATCCCGAGGCTTTTAGTTATCATGGACTTTCTTGATATGCCTACAAGAACCGGAGCTTCAAGTGCATCCGAAAACAGCTGAAGATTACGCATCATCTCAAAATTCTGCTCTGTTGTCTTACTGAAGCCGAAGCCAGGATCAACTATCACATCCGACACACCCATATAGTGGAGCCGGCGCAACTTTTCCGACAGATCCTTTATAACGTCTGCCGTCACATCATTGTAGTCGGTAAGAGATTGCATTGTCGATGGCGTTCCACGCATGTGCATAAGCACGTATGGGACTTTAAGGGCGGCTATCGTATCCCACATGTCCGGGTCGAGATCTCCACCAGAAATGTCATTGACAATATCAGCCCCCATTTCACACACAGCCTTTTTTGCAACATTGGAGCGAAATGTGTCTACTGATACGGGGATTTCGGAATCAATCCCACGAATCACCTTCATGCCGGTTTCAAGCCTCCGGTATTCTTCGCTCTCATCCACATCTTCAGCACCGGGTCTGGATGAATATGCTCCCAGATCAAGCATATCGACACCGGCACTCAGCATACTTTCAACACGCAAGGCTATTTCGTTTTCTGTGGAGGATCTTGAACCTGCAAAGAAAGAGTCAGGGGTTGCATTTATTATGCCCATTACTGCCGGTCGGCAATATTCATATAGACGACCACGTATATTAAGTGAGAATGGCGCGAACATCGGCTTTTGGATTGCTGTTTCGTTATATTATTACAACATGCGAAATTACCAAAAAAAAATAACATGACAAAACATTTTTAATTGACCGTGAACGCAAAAATCAATCCGCAATTATGATACAAAGGAGCCTCTCCTCACGGAGTGACTCCTTCGTCGTCTTAGCAATAAGACTCTACAAACCTAACATAAAAACACATTTACTATTATGCAATTCGATTACGGTAATCCATACTCAAAATAATACAAAAAGTTTTTATCCATCAACCTTTTTCCTTATGTGCTCCATTATTGCGTGTCAGGCATCGCCTGCATATCTTTATTGCAAAATTAACATGAATTGCGTGTCACTTCAATATTGAATGGCTGCAATTGAGATTATTTATAAGAAAATATGTTTATATATCACTTATTTTCAACCGCATATGTAAAATATCGAATAGATGAAATATAGGTAATATTTAGATAGCCCGACACAAAATCAGCCACAAACAGGACATTCAATCAGTCAAACAGATCAAAATATATCGTGCATATCATATCGACTTTATGCTCATAACATGTGTTTCAAAATTATCCCTGTCGATAGCTCGGCTTTTAAATTTATTACGATAAGTATATATGGTATATACCGAATAATTCAGCATCTGGGCGATACGTGAAGTATCCTCTATGCCGAGTCGCATGAGAGCCAGAATCCTCAAGTCGGTATTTAACTTCTCACCCTCACGCATCTCAAGCTTCTTTTCCGGCAAAAGAAGCTTGTTGACATCCTCGACGAATGTTGGATATATGTGCAAAAAAGCATCATCAAATATCTTGTAGAATTCTCTTGACTGCTCTTCTACGAATTTGCCGGATTTGGTCAATTTAAGCAGATCATCCCCCTTGCCTGCTGAAATCTTACGATTTACCAGTTTGTTGAATTGATTGATGTTGTCCATGTATGTTGAACACAAATTCAGGAACTGTGATATATAAACGTCCTTTACCCTGTTGGCCTCAGATAATTTAGAGGACATGCGGTTCTGTATCACATTATTTCGTCTCACAGTCCTTAGTGCCAAAAAAAGTGCGGTCAGCAGCAATGCAAGGATAGTTATAACTATGAATATCCTGCGTCTGAACGACTGAATCTGGGCTTTATGCGCATTTTCAATTATAGGCAATTCCTGTGATGTCTGGATAATCCTTAACGCCACCTTACAGTTGACCGCGTTTTGAAGAGCATGTGACAGATAATCATACGATCTCCTGATATCGTTACGGTTATACATCAGTCGGCCAAGTTCCTGAAGAGACGACACCTCCAGTGTCGCGCATTTTATATCCGAAATCGCTGAAAGCGCGAGATAATATATACGTCCTGAATAATCGTCATTGGCATTGGATATGTCGGACAACAAATGGCAAGCCCGGGCATATAATGGATTGCGGTCATCAATAACAGACACAAGACTCATCAATTCATTTTTGGCTATGCCATATTTCCTCGAATAAAATAAATGCTCTGCATGGTTAAGTCGATACTGAGGTGTGCCCTTGCTGAGTTCTTTGATTAGCGAATCCTGACTCTCGATCTCTCGATTGCGGTATTCTCGATATATCTCCGGATAATTGGAGTAAAAATTTGAAATATAATTATACATCTGCCTTTGCCCGTCAAAATATTCCGCCCGCAACCCTTCTGGCACTACGGAACCTGAGATTGAATCCATTATGTGCTGCGCGTCAGTTATAAAAAGCAGCAAAGGCATGAAAGTGGCTCTTTTTATAGCGAATCTTGTGCTTATAGAATCATCACCGAATTCAGTAGCAAGTTCAAAACCGCGATTATAAAATATCATTGCTGAATCCACGTCATATGCATTGTACGCCTCACCTATGTCAAAAATCAATTTAAGCCGCTCATGCATCGAGAGCTCATTGTCATCAAGCCGACAAGTCAGAGAATCTATGGTGTGGAGACGCGTGTTTATATAAATGTCGCAATGTTTTAATTCTTCGTCAAGTGTCTCAAGGATACGAGCCACATCATGCTCGCCAATAGTCGGGTTCGCCGACATGACAAGCGATGACATGGCACATATCATTATTAATATCCGCTTGAGCATTGCTTTCAAAGACGTAGACACATCATCAGCCTTGATAAAGGCTTAAAATAAGTTTACATGAAGTTTATTATAGGCTCTTTCGGCTTTGTCCCTTGCCTCTTCGACAGAATCATCCGTAGCAAGTATGACACCCATGCGGCGGTGACCATGTACTTGCGGCTTGCCGAATATCCTCATTTGAACTCCGGGCTCTTCGAGCACCTTCTCAAGGTTGTCCATCTCTATGCATTCAGAATCTCCTTCCACAACTACTGCCCGTGATGCGGACGGTCCCAAGAACCGTATTTCGGGAACCGGCAGGCCAAGTATGGCACGGGCATGAAGAGCGAACTCGCTCATGTCCTGAGAGATCATTGTAACCATACCGGTGTCATGGGGCCGTGGAGACACTTCACTGAATATGACATCATCACCTTTGACAAAAAGTTCAACACCGAATATACCGTAACCGCCGAGAGCATCGGTGATCTTCAGAGCTATTTCCTGCGCTTTGTTTTTGGCTTCGGCAGTCATTGCCTGCGGCTGCCAGGAATAACGGTAATCACCATCGATCTGAATGTGCCCTACAGGCTCACAATATGAGGTACCGGCCACTGAACGTACTGTAAGCATAGTGATCTCATAGTCAAAATTAACAAAACCTTCGACTATGACACGACCGGCTCCTGCACGTCCGCCCTCCTGAGCGATATGCCAGGACTTCTCGATATCGGACTGTGATCTTATAACACTCTGTCCATGTCCGCTCGATGACATTATAGGTTTCACCACACATGGTATTCCGACGGAATTTACAGCTTCAACAAATTCTGTGTAATCCGATGCGAAACGGTAAGGAGAAGTTTTCAGCCCAAGCTCCTCGGCTGCCAGACGTCGTATCCCTTCCCTATTCATAGTAAGAAATGCAGCATTGGCCGTAGGAGTAACGTTGTAGCCTTCTTTTTCAAGTTCCACAAGCACCGGCGTTGCTATAGCCTCGACCTCAGGTATTATATGGTCAGGCCTCTCCCGCTCAATGTTCTCACGCAGGGCGACGGGGTCAAGCATATTGAATACCAAAGCCTTGTCAGCGACATGCATGGCTGGGGCATTGGCATACTTATCGCAAGCCACAACCTCTACTCCCATCCTTTGCAATTCGAGTGCCACTTCCTTTCCAAGCTCTCCGCTACCTAATAACATCGCTTTTTTACCACGTGTTGTCCACTTACTTCCGATCTTAGACATAGATATAGATTAGATTTATTGATTATGATTGATGTTTCGATTGACAAAATTACAAATTTTTCGTGAGAGTTGTCGATAATTTTTGCCGGAGTGAGTATTTATTATTAACTTTGCAGGCAAATAATTATATTGATGTATCATCACAGCTTAAAAAATCATATTATGATATGAAAAAAATGCGTTATCCACTCGCAGGGTAACGCATTTTTCTTATTTTACAGGTTTGTCAATCATTCCCACAACTATACCATCATGGAAAAGAAACTGAAGAAAGTACTTGTATTAGGATCAGGCGCACTCAAGATCGGACAGGCAGGCGAATTCGACTATTCAGGATCGCAGGCACTGAAGGCCCTGCGTGAAGAAGGGATAAGCTCCGTGCTCATGAACCCTAATATCGCAACGATCCAGACATCCGAAGGCATTGCCGATAAGGTCTATTTTCTTCCTCTGACACCATACTTCGTTGAGGAGGTAATAAAGAAAGAGCAGCCCGACGGACTTTTACTCGCATTCGGCGGTCAGACTGCACTCAATTGCGGCACCGAGCTATACCTCAATGGCATTCTTGAAAAATACGGTGTGAAAGTGCTGGGGACTTCGGTCGAAGCTATAATGTACACTGAGGACCGAGATCTTTTCGTAAAGAAACTCGATGAGATCCCCATGAAAACTCCGAAAAGTCACGCTGTAGAATGCATGGAAGATGCACTTAAGGCTGCCCGGGAGATCGGATATCCCGTCATGATCCGCTCAGCATATGCATTAGGCGGTCTCGGAAGCGGTATATGCCAAAATGAGGATGAGTTCATCAAGCTTGCGGAAAGCGCATTCACATTTTCCAATCAGATCCTTGTTGAAGAGTCGTTAAAAGGATGGAAGGAGATAGAATTTGAAGTTATACGTGATGCCAATGACCACTGTTTCACGGTTGCGAGCATGGAGAATTTCGATCCTCTCGGAATCCATACAGGAGAATCGATTGTTGTCGCACCTACATGCTCGCTTACTCAGGAGCAAGTGGAGATGCTTCAGGAACTTTCCCGCAAATGTATCCGCCATCTTGGCATTGTAGGAGAATGCAACATCCAGTACGCTTTCAATGCGGAGACCAACGATTACCGTGTCATTGAGGTCAATGCCCGTCTTTCGCGTTCTTCCGCCCTTGCGTCCAAAGCCACTGGCTATCCGTTGGCATTCGTGGCAGCGAAAATAGCTCTCGGATACACTCTTGACCAGATCGGTGAGATGGGAACACCAAATTCAGCATACGTTGCTCCTTCTCTTGACTACCTTATATGCAAGATACCGCGATGGGACCTCACAAAGTTTGTGGGTGTCAGCCGTGAGATAGGCTCAAGCATGAAATCGGTAGGAGAAATCATGTCGATCGGACGCTCATTCGAGGAGATCATCCAGAAAGGCCTGCGCATGATTGGCCAGGGCATGCATGGATTCGTTGGAAATGACGGAATTCATTTCGACGACCTTGACCGTGAGCTCTCACATCCCACTGACCTGAGAATATTTGCAATAGCCCAGGCTCTTGAGGAGGGATATACAATCGACCGCATCTATGAGCTCACCAAAATAGATCCGTGGTTCATCGGCAAGCTCAAGAATATCGTAGACTACAAAGCCAAATTATCAGGCTATGACAAAATAGAGGATATACCTGCAGATGTTCTGCGCGAAGCAAAAATACTCGGATTCTCCGATTTCCAGATAGCACGTTTTGTACTCGACCCCAAAGGGAATATGGAGAAGGAGAATCTTATGGTGCGCACACGCCGCAAGCAGCTTGGCATCCTTCCGGCCGTAAAACGCATAAACACCGTGGCAAGCGAGCATCCGGAGCTGACCAATTATCTCTATATGACCTATGCGGTGGAGGGATATGATGTCAATTACTACAAGAATGAGAAATCGGTGGTTGTGCTTGGCTCAGGAGCTTACCGCATCGGATCCTCTGTGGAGTTCGACTGGTGTTCGGTCAATGCCATACAGACAGCCCGTAAACTCGGATACAAGTCTATCATGATCAACTATAATCCGGAGACGGTATCGACGGATTATGACATGTGTGACCGGCTCTATTTCGATGAGCTCTCATTTGAGCGTGTACTTGACGTCATAGATCTTGAACAGCCCCGAGGAGTAATTGTATCTGTCGGCGGTCAGATACCTAATAATCTGGCCATGAAACTATATCGCCAGTCAGTTCCCATCCTTGGCACATCGCCCATATCTATCGACCGCGCCGAGAACCGCAACAAGTTCTCTGCAATGCTCGATCAACTTGGCATCGATCAGCCTGCATGGCAGGAACTGACAAGTGTTGACGACGTAAAGGGCTTTGTGGAGAAAGTTGGTTATCCTGTTCTTGTGCGTCCGTCCTATGTGCTCTCAGGCGCAGCCATGAATGTGTGCTATAATGAAGAGGAACTCGTGAATTTCCTGAAGATGGCAGCGGATGTCTCCAAAGAGTATCCGGTTGTCGTATCACAGTTCCTGCAGAACACCAAGGAGATCGAGTTTGACGCTGTCGCACAAAACGGCGAGATCGTTGAATATGCAATTTCGGAGCATGTGGAGTTTGCCGGTGTCCATTCTGGAGACGCCACACTTGTGTTCCCGGCTCAGAAGATTTATTTTGCCACAGCCCGCCGTATAAAGAAGATCAGCCGCCAGATAGCAAAAGAGCTCAATATCTCAGGTCCGTTCAATATCCAGTTCCTTGCCCGCAATAATGAAGTCAAGGTTATCGAATGTAACCTTCGCGCTTCACGTTCGTTCCCGTTTGTGTCCAAGGTCCTCAAACGCAACTTCATCGAGACAGCTACCCGCATCATGCTTGATGCTCCGTATACCCGCCCTGACAAGTCGGCATTTGACATAGACCGTATCGGAGTAAAAGCCTCACAATTCTCATTCTCACGCCTGCACAAGGCAGATCCCGTACTTGGTGTGGACATGTCCTCTACCGGTGAGGTGGGATGTATCGGAGATGATTTTGACGAAGCACTGCTTAACGCCATGCTTGCCACCGGCTTCAAGATACCTCAGCGTGGCATAATGCTTTCTTCCGGAGCAGCCAAGAGCAAGGTTGACCTTCTTGATCCAAGCCGTCTCCTGGCCGCAAAGGGTTATAAGATATACGCCACAGCGGGTACTGCAGCATTCCTGAATGAACACGGGATCCCTGCTATACCGGTATATTGGCCAGACGAATGTGCCGATGCGGATGAGAACGTGATGAAGATGATCGCCGAGCACAGGTTTGATCTCATAGTCAACATACCCAAGAATCATACTAAACGGGAACTGACCAACGGCTATCGTATACGTCGTGGAGCGATAGACCACAATATCCCTCTTATCACCAATGCCCGTCTCGCCGGAGCTTTTATCGAAGCGTTCTGCCACATGGATGTCAAAGACATCAGCATTAAATCGTGGCAGGAATATAAATAATCAGGCACGATAGACAGAATGGTTGCATAAACGAACAAAAATCCCAAATCAGGGGCTTACAACGGAGTCTGGAACAGGACGCCATTGTAAGCCCCTAATTTTTATATAAGATTCTACATATTATGCGAACCAAAATTTTATGAAAAACGTTTTAAATTAAGAAAATCGGAAGAGTTACTATTTAGCAATTCTCTACATTAACACACAGTTATAATAAATATATGGCAAACACTGAAAACCGCGACGCGATTTGGAATGAAGATGGCGAAATATTAGGCAATGCCCCGCGTTGGGCAGCATATCGTAAGCAACTCAACAGCGAGTTTCCCGCTCCATATAAGGGAGGTGCCGACAATCTTGCCGCGTTAATGAAAAAAGCCGTAGAAATGATTGACAATCTGCGCCCTGCTCCGGGGGGAACGGCATTTCTCGGTAATAGCACCAAGCTTGACTATTCCTATCCTGATGTCAAGAAATGCAGAATACCGCAAAAAGCAGAATCCGTGAACAAAGTGATGTCGGATTGTGTGAATCTTTTCAAAGGCATGCCTGATGTTTCAAGTCCGCTCACCATGTCGAATGTATGGCCTCAGCCAAACAACGCAAGCATAATAGCTTCGATGCTCCCGCTGATATTTGCCCCCAATATTATTGAGGGCGAGTATGCCTGGAATGTCCATAAGGCAGAGCTTGAAAGCGGAGGCATGCTTGCCGATCTGTTTGAATGGGATCCGGCCAAATCCGGAGCCGTATATACTTATGGCGGATCGGGTTGCTGGTTCTATGGTCTGAAATATGCCATAACCAGAGTGTTGCCGGGATCACGAGAGAAAGGTGTCCGTACCGATGGCAAAGTGCTTGTTTCCGCACAGGCTCATTATTGCCGTCAGAACGCCACCGACTGGTCAGGACTCGGGATGGACAATGTGGTTGTGATACCGACTGATCCGGAGTCGAACAAAATGGATCTCAACGCATTGGAGTCCAAACTGAAAGAACTGACCGAACAGGGCATTCCTGTGATAGAAGTTGTGTGCACCATGGGCACTACCGATGCCAGCGTGTTTGATCCTATCGCTGATGTGCGCCGCCTTCTTGACAAGTATCCGAATCCTAAAGGATATGGAAAGGCACTTCTGTATGCCGACGCTGTGTGTGGATGGTCATGGCAGACATTCCGATACTATGACTTTGAAAAGAACCCTCTTGGTTTTTCCCCAGAAGCACTGCGCGTAATAAAGAAGAATTATGACGAGATAAAGGGAATCCACTATGCCGACGCTGTCGGAATCGATTTCCACAAGTTCGGATTTTCTCCTTATATCAGCAGTTGCTTTGTATACAAGGATGCTGCTGAATTCGAGAATATCATGCGCCGCGGATCATACGCATATCTTCAGGAGGTGACCCCCTATAATCCCATGTACTACACTCTCGAAGTGTCACGTACAGCATCAGGATCATTAGCAGGATGGGCAACACTGAAATATCTTGGCATTGAAGGGCTGCAAGCCGTGCTTGGCGGCATCCTTGAAGTGCGCCTGTACATGGATTCTCTTGTTGAAAAGCAGACTGAAATGGTCATGGCAGATGCCGATGACACCGGATTTATCACTTTGTTCCGAGTATATCCCGAAGGCACTGACGCCCGCGAACAGTTTGCAAGAGAACTGAATGACCGAGGGTCGCGAGCTGAACTGTTGTGCAACAACCGTCTGCAACAGGCCATTGGTGAAAAGATGTTCGAATGGTATCTATCCGGGCATAAAATTGACGGCAAGCCTACCCCACATATCGCTTACAGCACCGGATTCCGTAATGCATCCTGGAATGAGGACGGCTCTGACGCAGAAGGCACAGTCTACGCGCTGAAGACGTATCCCATGAACGTGTACAATAATCCCTCGGTGATGGACCACGTGATCACCTGCGTACTTGCAGCCCGTGACGAAGTGGAAAAAGAGATGGAATAAGATACGCTCCCACAGACTACTAAACACACAAACCTATATATATATATATATATAAATAATCATGGCAACAAAAACTTACTCACCTATCGTACAGGAGTTGATTGATATGATTGCTGAAAACGGATGGCAATCTAAATTTGAGGAGGCTCTACAAAAAGCTCTGTCATTCAATACTGTAGAGTATGCAGGATGGAAATCGCTTGAAGACTACTATGACCTGCTCGAGTCAAACCTCCACTGGATCCCGACTGAAAACGAAGGTGGGACTGCGGTATATAACCACGTGACAACATTTTACTTCCTTCTTGACCAAAGCCCGGTCAAGGAGCTTCAGACACCCATAATCCCATCCAAGCTCAAGGGCAACGAGATGCCGCCGCTGTCACCGCTGTCCGACTGGATGCGCAGATATGTCATAGCATTCGGCGCATGGATGGACACTCCTGAATCGATCGATGCCGAGGCCGTCAAGTCATACTATGACGCTCCACGTTACAATATGGGTGATTACATTCAGCCGGAAGGCGGATGGGGCACATTCAATCAGTTCTTCGCACGTAATGTTAAGCCCGGCTATCGTCCTATCGCCGCCATCAATGATGATCATGTGATTGTGTCCCCGGCCGACTCCACACACGCAGGGCAATGGGAAGTAAGTTCTGATTCAAAAGTGACAGTCAAGGGGTTACAATGGAGCATTGAGGAGCTTCTCGAAGGCAGCAAATATAAAGACGACTTTGCCGGCGGCATTTGGATACACCAGTTCCTTAATACTACCGACTACCACCGTGAGCATGCATCCGTCGGAGGTAAGGTCCTCGAAGCCCGCGTAATACAGGGCGTGGTTTATCTCGGAGTACATGCCGAGCCTATTGAAGGTGATCCCGAAGGCCGTACACGCATCGTGCGGCATCAGGTAGCAGAGGATGAGGCCGGCTACCAGTTCCTGCAGACACGTGGACTCGTTGTCATACAGTCCAAGATCGGTAAGGTCGCTATTCTGCCCATGGGCATGGCTCAGGTATCGTCGATTGTTGTTACTGCCGAGGAAGGCACCACTATCCGTAAGGGAGAGGAGATCAGCTACTTCCAGTTCGGAGGGTCAGACATCGTGGTCATGTTTGAGCGTGCATCCAATGTTAGTATAACCGCTATGCCTGGCGTACACTACAAGATGGGCACACGTATCGGACAAGCATTCCCTGCTGGTGAATAAGTCTGAGAAATAACACGCACAGGCGGCATTCCTTTGAGGAATTGACCGCCTGTGTTTTTAATTCGCGTTACTAAACTATATGGAAAATATGAGTAAAAAAGTCACTCAACCTCCCCAGACGGAGTACACGGCATCCGGTCGAAAGAAGCCTGTATCGACGGCTAAAGGCACCATAACCATGATGGCAATGGCAATATTGATCACAACGTCGATACTTAGTTTACGAGGTTTGCCGTCGGAGGCAAAATTCGGAATACAGTCTATATTTTACTACATATTCGCAGCAATCGTATTCCTGTTGCCCTTCTCCCTTGTTTGCGCCGAGCTTGCATCGACCTATACCAAACAGGGCGGCCTCTACAGGTGGGTATCTGAAGCATTCGGCCCCCGCTGGGGATGGACTGCAATGTATCTTGAATGGCAGACCATAATAATATGGTTCCCGACCGTGCTTATATTCGGAGCCGTATCGCTTGCATACATTTTCTGGCCGGAAAGTTTTGACGAGAAACTTGCTTCAAATAAGCTCTACACACTCATAGTTGCGCTTCTCATATATTGGGGCGTGACATTCAACTCTTTCCGAGGCACCAAAGTCGCCAACCGTGTAAGCACTTTGGGCGGATTGTGCGGAACCATTATTCCCGGGGCAATTCTAATAGTACTCGGCGTAGTATATGTATGTATGGGCAAGACCATTGATTTAAAACCGATGCCTTTTTTCCCGGATTTCTCTCATATAAGCACAATAGTTCTTGCGGCATCAATATTCCTATTCTACGGAGGCATGGAGATTCAGGCCGTCCATATAAACGACATGCGCAATCCGGCAAAGGATTTTCCCAAAGCTGTATTCTTATCGATATTTGTCATTGTGGCAATGTACGCCATAGGGACATTGATCATAGGGCTTGTGATTCCTTCGGAGAAGATCAATCTCGTTCAGTCATTGCTGACAGCATACAATGTGTTCTGGAGCACCATAGGACTTGAATGGATGGGCAACGTCATAGCTCTGTTTATCATGGTAGGTGTGATCGGTCAGGTCAGTGCGCTTGTGAACGGTCCATCAGTCGGGCTTATGGCTGTGGCTCAGTCGGGATATCTGCCGATGTCTATGCAGAAGGTCAATGACAAAGGCGTAAACAAGCCTATTATGTATGTGGCAGGAATATTTGTCACTATCCTTAGTCTTGTTCTTATAGTTTTGCCAACAGTGGAGTCTGCCTATCAGATCATGTCACAGATGGCGACAATAATATATCTAATAATGGTGCTTATGGTATATGGAGCGTTCATACGTCTGCGCCGCACGCAGCCCAATAAAACACGAGGCTTTAAAGTGCCTTGCGGCAAGGCTGGCGAATGGTTCGTATGCATACTCGGAATTGCCGGAGCCGTGCTCGCTCTGCTTCTGAGCTATTTACCACCATCACAGATTGAGACCGGAAGCCCTGTGGTATATGTAGGGATACTTCTTGCCGGTGTTGCCGTTTTTGTGGCGTTGCCGCTTGTGGTATATGCAAAACGCAAGCCTTCCTGGCGAAACCCCAACGCTCATTTTTACCCGTTTGACTGGCAGATCGAAGGGCGTAAACCATGGGAGGTGTCAAAGTGGAGCGCGGGTTACGAACCATCTGAAGAGGAGGTCGATGCCGCCGAAGGAAATGCTATAAGCTGCCATGGGAAGGACAAGACATAACATAGCTCGTAATTATTGATATCTAACTATTACTGTCCACGCTTTTATGTGGTCAGTAATAGTTTTTTTATGTGCTGTCCTTAATATCATATTTTTATATACCAGAGCATTATTATCGGCACAAATAGATTTATTTGAAAACACACATATTCTTTGTAATTTTGCAGCGTGAATCCGTGAAGGCTATATAATGCGCCACAGCGGTTATGTTCATCACATATTATGAGAAATATATATTGGCAATTATTTGTGTCATTTTTTAAGATCGGAGCCTTCACTTTCGGTGGCGGATGGGCAATGATATCCATAATAGAAAAAGAGATTGTCGACAAAAAAAAATGGATAGGCCGAGAAGAGTTCCTTGATCTACTTGCTGTGGCTCAATCCCTTCCGGGAATACTTGCAGTCAATATTTCAGTAGCTGTCGGAGATAAACTCCGCGGCATGAAAGGCGCAGTGGCCGCATCTGCCGGAACAATATTACCGTCGTTCACTATAATCCTCTGTATTGCTATATTTCTTACGCCGGATCTTATAAAGAGCAACGATACATTATCGAGTATATTTATGGGTATCCGTCCGGCTGTGGTCGCTTTGATTGTCGCTCCTGTGATATCTTCTGCGCGATCAGCCAAAATAGGGTGGAAAACTGTCGCTATACCCGTATCGGTTGCCTTGCTTATATGGTCAAAGATCCCGATTCTTTCAAATCCTATATTGTACATAGTGCTCGGGGGATTTATCGGATGGATGTGGCTGTCACATCATCGGAAGGCACTTCAGAAAATTGACAGCGATATCAGAAAGGAGGAAGAAAAGAGGCTATGATTTACATCAAGCTCATATGGTCATACCTGAAAATAGGTCTGTTCGGATTCGGAGGTGGATATGCCATGCTCGCGTTGATCGAACGTGAGATAGTAGGACCCGGATGGATTACAGAACAGACATTTACCGATATAGTCGCCATATCGCAGATGACCCCGGGTCCTATAGGCATTAATTCCGCCACATATATAGGCTATGTGGCACCTGGACAATACTCTCAGGCTTTCTCTTCTCCGGTGTTCGGTATACTTGGCTCGCTGATATGCACACTCGTGGTGATAATCCCGTCATTCATGCTTGTCGCATATACAAGCCACCTCATTCACCGTCATAGGGATAGCGATGTGGTAAAAGGTATATTCACAGGTCTGCGTCCTGTCGTAGTCGGGCTTATTGCCTCAGCCGCGCTTCTACTTATGAATTCAGCGAATTTTGGAGATACCGGCTACCAGATTGTCTGGAGCATTATTCTTTGTGTGGCGTCTTTTGCAATGGTATATTGGCTGAAATGGCACCCTATTCTTATCATATGTCTTGCCGGTGTAGCCGGATGGTTAATATATTGATAATACATGAACTACAATCAAGCAATAGAACTGCTGTATAACTCTCTTCCAGTTTTTCAGAACATCGGGCCGGGAGCCTATAAGCCGGGGCTTGCCACGTCAAGATGGCTTGACGATTGGGCAGGCAACCCGCATCTACGCTATCCGACAATTCACATTGCAGGCACTAACGGTAAAGGGTCAACCGCCCATTCACTTGCAGCAATTCTCCAGGAAGCCGGATATCGAGTGGGACTTTACACATCTCCTCATATATATGACTTCAGGGAACGCATACGCATAAACGGCGAAAAGATTTCTGAAGAATATGTCATCGACTTTGTGCAGCGATGGGTCAGAACCAGCGAAAGCAACCCGGACATAAAACCGAGTTTTTTTGAGTTGACCTCGACAATGGCATTTGAATATTTCGCATCGCGAAATGTCGACATAGCGGTTATTGAAACCGGTCTTGGCGGACGTCTTGATTCCACAAATATCATCACCCCCATCCTGAGTATCATAACAAACATATCTCTTGACCACACTTCCCTACTTGGGGACACTTATACAGCCATAGCTCGTGAAAAAGCTGGAATAATCAAGGACGGAATACCAGTTGTGTCAGGTGAGCGGCGTGAAGATACAGCCGAGGTTTTCCAAACTGTAGCTGAAGAGGTGGGCGCACCACTATATTTTGCGACTGCTGTTGACGGATCCGTCACTGAAGATGGCAACTACTACCCTGTTACACCATTTGGTGCGATACATGGAGAACTTAAAGGGGAATGTCAGCTGCGAAATGCGGCTACAATATTCTCGTCAGTCCGGCTTCTCAGGTCAAAGTTCAATATTCCCGACGAAGCGGTGTGCAATGGCATGGCAAATGTCGTAAAGCTGACACATCTGTTCGGACGTTGGAGCATCATAGCCAAAGAACCGTTGACCGTGTGTGACACAGGGCATAATCAAGGAGGCTGGGAGCTTATAATCGAAGAGCTCAAAAAAATTAAGTCCGCCCCAAAACACATTGTTATAGGATTTGTTGCTGACAAGGATCTGACACATATCTTTGAACTGATCAGAGAGGTCGGTAAAGACTTGACTGTATGGTTCAGCGAGCCGTCCTGTCCGCGTGGTTTAAAAGCTGAGTCTCTGTGTGAAAAAGCAGCGGAAAACGGTATCTCCGGACACATTGAACCTGATGTTAATGTCGCGGTATCAAAGGCACGCGAAATGGCAGGCAAAGATGGTTTTGTATTGATTGCCGGGAGCAATTTTCTTATCGCAGATCTCAAAAACACAGGCATAAAAGGATAAATATTTAGTCTTGTTGTCAGAAATTTTCCCTTTATGGAAAAATATTATTAATTTTGATTTCTGTTTGATATAGTTATGAAGATCGCTGATATAGACCTTGGCAACCGTCCTGTGATGCTCGCCCCGATGGAGGATGTCACCGACCGCTCGTTTCGACTTATATGCAAGGAACAGGGCGTATCGATGGTGTACACTGAGTTTATCAGTGCTGATGCTCTCATTCGCGATATACCGGCCACAGTGCGCAAGCTTGCCATAGATCCGGAAGAGCGTCCTACTGCCATACAGATATACGGCAAAGAGGTCTCACCGATGGTAGAGGCTGCGAAGATAGCTGAGCGTGCCCGGCCCGATATTATCGACATAAATTTCGGATGTCCCGTAAAGAAAGTCGCAGGCAAAGGGGCTGGAGCCGGCATGTTGCGCAATATACCTAAAATGCTTGAGATAACACGTGCGGTAGTCGATGCGGTAAACACTCCGGTAACAGTCAAGACTCGCCTCGGATGGGATCATGAATCAAAGATCATAGTGGATCTTGCTGAACAATTGCAGGATTGCGGTATAAGTGCGATTACTGTTCATGGCAGGACAAGGTCACAGATGTATACCGGGACTGCTGACTGGGAAATGATAGCCCGCGTAAAGGAAAACCAGCGGCTGAAAATTCCTGTGATAGGCAATGGAGACATAAGCACACCTGAATCAGCATGTGAGGCGTTTGACCGTTACGGGGTGGACGGAGTGATGGTCGGACGTGCCAGCATAGGTGCCCCATGGATTTTTCATGACATTAAGCAGGCTATCCTCGGTGAAACGGTATCACCCCTCCCATTGGCTGACCGTTTTAACCTCCTGCGCCGTCAGATCCGTGAGAGCGTAGACCGCATTGACGAATACAGAGGCATTCTGCACATCAGGCGTCATCTTGCAGCATCACCGCTGTTCAAAGGCATATCACATTTTCGCGAAACCAGGATACGCATGTTACAGGCTTCCACTTTAAATGAACTCATGAATATCCTCGGGGAAATCGAGATCTTGATAAACCGTCAGGCAGAATAATCTCTAAAAATTCAGCTATAATTAATTATGAAGACCCAAATTGCATCTTTGATATTATTGATATCCACAGCCTTTATTGCTAAAGCACAGGGCTACAACAACTATGACTTGAACATCGGTGAATTCAGCGAACTAAGGGTGCTTGACGGCATCAATGTCGACTATACATGCGCCACGGACTCAGCCGGAAGAGTCTTTTTCGATTGTCAGCCGGATCTTGCTTCTGCATTCATATTTTCAAACAAAGGCGGCAAACTTACAATACAGTTGTCAGAAGAAAAAATAGGGACAAGGAATCTGCCCAGATTAAAGGTGTGCTCTAAATTTCTGACAAAGGTCGAGAATACGGGAGACTCCACTCTTAGAGTATTGTCAATAAAAGAAATGCCAAAATTTGAGGCGAAACTCGAGGGTAACGGCAATCTTATTGTGCGCCATGTTGAAGCTAATGAAGTCAAGGGGATTATGCGTTTAGGCAATGGGACGTTGATTATTTCCGGCCGCTGCGACAACGCGAAACTCAATCTTACAGGCACTGGCGTGATACAGGCTGATGAACTTGTTGCCGGAGATGCATCGGTAAGTGCCAAGGGAACAGGATCCATAGGGGTTAATGCCGTTAACAATCTTGGGGTATTCGGAATGGGATCGACATCAATATACTATAAAGGAACTCCCGCCATAAAGAACCGTTCTGTAGGGCTGAAGCTTATGCCAATGAAATAACGTCAGATGCAGGAGTGTAAAAATAACGATAGCGAAAATTCAGGAGCCGGGTCCGGCAATCTGAAATTGACGGTCGCAAGGACTCTGAAATGGAACGTGATCGATCGGTTGTCCTCTCAGCTGCTCTATGCTGTTACCGGCGTAGTGCTTGCCAGAGAATTGTCTGACACCGAATTCGGTCTCGTCGGAGCTATAATGGTATTTCAGATGTTTGCCGAGCGATTCATCGAAAGTGGATTCGCTTCCGCACTTCTGCAACGCAAATCCCCTACCCGACTTGATTATTCCACCGTGCTGTGGTTTAATCTATTCATGGCAGTAACCCTTTACATCATACTCTTTCTTCTGGCTCCTTGGATTGCTGACATATTCCAGAAGAATGAGAGCCTGATTCCGCTATCGCGGGTAATGTTTCTGACTTTTATCATCAATTCTCTGTCGATTGTTCAGTCCAATCGTCTGATAAAAAGGATGGAAACACGATTGGTTGCTGTCAGCAATTCCATTGGGCTGACAGCTGGAGCAGTTGTCGGCATCTATCTCGCAGTTTCGGGATATGGAGCGTGGGCACTTGTGTGGCAGGCGATGACTGTCGCGGTGGTCAAGACAGCCATACTGTGGTTCAGCAGTGGATGGACTCCTCTCATGGCTTTTTCATATCATGCGCTGAAAAGCTTTTTCAAAATTGGTGCGGTCGTTATGTTAACATCTCTGCTTAACACTGCATTCCAGTCCATAGGATCATTTCTGATAGGCTCTAAAGTCAATATCGGTTCTTTAGGATATTATACTCAGGCTGATAAATGGAGCAAAATGGCTGTTGTGTCCATTTCCCAGATATTCGCCTCTTCATTTATCCCGCTTCTGTCAAGCGTGCAGGATGATCCTGAAAGATATGCGCGCATGTGTGGAAAAGTACATAGATTTGCGGCCTATCTCCTGTTCCCCGGTATGTGCCTGCTTGCAGTTATGGCCACTCCGATATTCCACACTCTTTTTGAAACAAAATGGGATCTTGCCATAATTTTATTTCAACTTATGGTGATCAGAGGTATTTTCTTTACCTTATCTAATCTGTATGGCAATTTCATACTTTCTGTGGCACGTTCCAGACGCCTTGTAGCCAACGAGGTCATTCGCGGTACAGCCACAATTATAGCAATCGTTTTCACTCTGCCCTACATCGCAACTTCTACCTCCGACAATCCCATTCACGGTGTGGAGATTTTTGTATGGGGACAGCTCGCAGCCACTGTCGTCACATGGTTTGTCTCGCTCTTATTAGTAATAAGAATCTCTGATCGCACCCTTTTCAGTTACATTGGGGATATGCTTCCATATATCATTATTACCGGCATGTCGCTTATTCCATGTATAATGTTATTGGATGCTCCGATACATCCTTTACTGATATGTATTTTACAGGCATCTGTATTCATTGCAATATATATCGGGACAAATGCGATGCTTAAATCCCGTATTCAAGCTGATGTGCTCAGCTATCTGTTAGGCAGATTCAGGAGAAATACATGAATTCTTATAGCTTAAAATCGCATTAGAGACTTTTACGGATAAGTTCCGGGCATATCATCGTGCAACTCTTTTTAACAATTAATATTTCACCGTCTCATATCAATTAGCTACCTTTGCACACGCAAAGCAGAGGCAATGCATGGAGTGATGCTCGAGTGGCTGAAGAGGCACGCCTGGAAAGCGTGTAAACGTCAAAAGCGTTTCCCGAGTTCGAATCTCGGTCACTCCGCCAAAGGATCGGTCTAACGATATATAGACCGGTCCTTTATTTGTTTGTCAGAAATCCGTTGGCTATTTTATTGATGTTCGTTATTGTGTATGATTCATGATTTATGTACCTTTGCGATGTCAGATACTATATGACAAGACACACATCTGAGTATGACTTATGTTATCTAATACACTCTAAACAATGAAATTTAAACCAATTATCTTATCACTGTGCATTGCCGGCTTCCATCTCATCGGCAATGCGGACACTCCTCATTGCGATGCATATTTGTTTGCCTATTTTGAGGGACAAGGGGAAGGAAGGCTGCAGGAACATCTACGCTTTGCTATAAGCGACGATGGCTTCAGCTGGAAAGCCCTCAATCACAATTCACCAATAATATCTTCCGATACGATATCTCTGACTGGAGGGATCCGGGATCCACACATGCTGCGAGGAAATGACGGTTATTACTACATAGTCGCGACCGACATGAATACTGTCCGCGACGGATGGGGATCCAATCCCGGCATTGTCATGATGAAATCGTCCGATCTTGTAAACTGGGAACATTCAACTGTAAATCTATCAAAAGATTATCCTAAAAATTTTGACGACGCGCATTGGATCTGGGCACCGCAGACCATCTATGATCCTGAAGTGAAGAAATACATGATATACTTCACACTCCGACGCAGCGATGCCTCCAAAGGCCTTATCACATATTATGCATACGCCAACAAGGATTTCACTGGTTTTGAAAGCGAACCGAAAGTACTTTTCCGAGCAAAGGACGGATGTATCGACAATGACATTGTGAAAGGTCCCGACGGAAAGTGGCACATGTTTTTCAAAGGCAACACCAAAGACAAAAACGGAAAGGAGATCAAAAACGGTATAAAACAGGCAACCGCCCGACATCTGCGCGGTCCGTGGAAGGAATCTTTCGATTATATAGATGCATATGCCGGTAAGACTCCCGTTGAAGGCTCAGGGATATTTAAACTTAACGGTAGTGACGAATATTTGTTGATGTACGACCTATATACATCCGGTAAATACGAATACCAGACCACAAAGGATCTTGTGAACTTCTCAAAAGAACCGAAGACTTTCACAAAGGATTTCTTTCCACGCCATGGGTCAGTCATGCCGATAACATCAGAAGAAAAAGACATATTACTTGCCAGATGGGGAGAAAATGCGCCTTATTGCTTCATCAATGAAGGAAATCCGCTAATAAGACACAAGCATACCGCCGATCCTGCCACTATGGTCGTAGGCGACACCCTATGGCTTTACACTGGCACAGATGAGCCGGGCAATAAACCTGGCTATCATATGCCAAACTGGTGTGTATTCTCCACAACCGACATGCAGCATTGGACAGAGCATCCTGTGCCTCTACACGTAAAGGAATTTGACAAATGGGATAGATCCAAGACAGCCTATGCCGCCCAACCTATTGAAAAGAATGGGAAATATTACTATTACATATCAACTAACGGTTCCGGCATAGGAGTGGCAGTCAGCGATTCGCCCAAAGGACCTTTTAAAGATGCTATCGGAAAACCATTGCTCACAATGGATGACTGCGCCGGTGCATCACACAGCTGGGTTTGCATAGACCCGTCGGTGTTTATAGACAATGACGGGCAGCCTTATCTATTTTGGGGCAATAAGTTCTGCTATTACGCGAAGTTAAAAGACAATATGATCGAGATTGACGGAAATATCCACCGTATAGATCTACCTGATTTCACCGAGGCTCCGTGGGTTCATGAGCGCGACGGCAGATATTACCTGACATATGCCGCGCAGTGGCCCGAGAAAATCGCCTATGCCATGAGCAACAGCATCAACGGCCCCTGGCAATACATGGGTGTAATATCGGAAGTGGCCGGCAACAGCAATACCACTCATCCGGCGATCGTAAATTTCAAGGGCAAGGATTATTTCTTCTCTCATATTGGTGGTCTTGGAGGAGGAAGCGGAAGCCGATCTGTTATCGTAGAGCCTTTATACTACAATGAGGACGGGTCAATTCGCAAGATAGCACCATCGTCAGCAGGAACAAGCACGATATACTCCACTCTTGAAAACAAACACAATCCTATACTGCCCGGGTTCCATGCCGATCCTGAGATCATATATTCCAATAAGACCGGGAAATATTACATATACTCTACCACTGATGGTATTCCAGGTTGGGGCGGCCACTATTTTTCCGTATTCTCATCACCAAACCTCTCCGATTGGACAAATGAAGGAATAATGCTTGACCTGAAAGGGAATCAGGTCCCATGGTCCTCCGGAAACGCATGGGCTCCTGCCATAATAGAGCGCGAAGAAGGTGATTCTTATAAATATTATTTCTATTTCAGCGGTCATAATCCGAAAACCAATCGCAAGGAAATCGGCGTAGCCGTTGCTGATGACCCAATAGGCCCTTTCTATGCCGTTGACCATCCTATTGTAAGCGATTCTCCTGTCGGTAGAGGCCAACAAATCGATGTCGATGTATTCCAGGATCCGCTGTCAGGTAAATACTACCTATACTGGGGCAATGGCTATATGGCTGGCGCGGAACTTAATGACGACATGACTTCAATCAGAGAAGAGACAATTACAGTCATGACTCCGGAAGGAGGGACACTCGAGACTTATGCTTTTCGTGAAGCTCCGTACGTGTTTTTCCGAAATGGCACATATTATTTCATGTGGTCCGTGGATGACACAGGTTCACCCAATTATCATGTCGCATACGGCACATCCGATTCCCCGCTCGGAAAGATCAGGATTGCCAATCCATGCAACATCCTTATGCAGGATACAGGACGAAAGATCTATGGCACAGCGCATAATTCGGTCATAAACATCCCCGGTACCGATGAATGGCGTATAGTATATCACCGCATAAATGAAAATTTCATTGATAAGGACAAAAAACCGGGCATACACCGTGAAGTATGCATCGACCGACTCCTATTCAATGCTGATGGAAGCATAAAGCCTATAAAGCCTACCAAATAAAACAATTTAGCTGGGATTAAATAGTCCAACACAGAATTATTGTTTCTCTACTTCTGGTGCGATAAAATCGCGTTGGTTTAGAAATCATCAAATAAAGAGAGA
>CAJURI010000007.1 GCA_910588795.1 uncultured Duncaniella sp.
GCCTATTTATATTAGCAAACAGCCGTTAAGTTTATTTAAGATGCGTCTGCCGTGAAAAAAGCGTGCCGATGGATATATTTATGCCGGGGAATATTTGGACTATCGGGATAAATTTAGCAATTTCGCTGCATGAATCTATCAACAGAAAATACAGAGTATCTATGAACAGTATAAATGAATATGAATGGGCCGAGGCCATGAACTGTGCGGTGACAGTGTGTGACAAGGATGGTGTGATATTATATATGAACGCACCGGCCCGGGAGCTGTACCGCAAGCATGGCGACCTGATAGGCACTAACCTCATGGGCTGCCATTCGGAACGCTCGCGCGGTATAATACGCCATATGCTTGAAACCGGGGAGAGCAATTCTTATACCATCAGCAAGCAGGGGATGCGCAAGATGATATACCAGACTCCATGGCGCAAGGACGGCGAGGTGGCAGGTTTGGTGGAGATATCCATGATAATACCTGAGGAGCTTCCTCACTACGATCGCGGATAGACCGGGGGGGGACGTGTACATTGCTGACAGTAAAGCTGATGCCCTGTGAAGAGTAAGTCACACAGGGCATCAGGTATTCATGTCATAATCCGATATAAGGCCTGGCCGGCGGAAATACGATGCCCGGTTATGCAGGGTCGTAGGTTGCTTCGTCGGCATTTACCTTTTCCTCCCGGACGGTTGCCTGTGATGTGGATACCGGTACGGGTATCTTTACCCACAGAGAGTTGGAAATGAGCCGCCACAGACCAACGAGCAGGTTCCATCGCCAGTCGATTACTGCTACGCGTTTGCGGCGGAGCAGTGCTTTGATGATTCTGGGCACAGCGTAGGGCATGCGCATGGTCATCGGGTATTCCTCGTTGGGGTTGAGGAGCGGCGTGCGCACCCATCCGGGGCGTATGTCAGTGAAACGTATGTCGGCTCCGTCGATGGTGGCAAGCTGGTTGAGTGCCCGGAGATAGGTCTGCTGAAAACGTTTTGTTGATGAGTAGGATGCGAGTCGGCCTATGCCGTTTGTGCCCGCTACGGAGGTTATTGCGGCTATCTGTCCGCTTGTCCCGGTGTCACGGAAATATCTGTAGGCTGTTGCGGTCATTCTCACGAATCCCATGACGTTTGTCTCCAGTGTGGCCATCTCGTCATGAAGATTGAGTGCGGAATTTTCGTATCCGATCCCTGCCACGTGGAAATAGACATCCATTCCGTCCATCTTACTGATGAGTTTGAGGAGATCCTTGGGTGCTCCGGATTTTGTCACGTCGATATGCGCCGTGACCACATTGTCGGGGTAACGTTTCTTCAGGTCGTCAAGCACGTCGTCTTTACGTCCGGCGGCTCCGACGAGCCATCCTGCTTCAGCAAGTCTTTCGGCCACTCTGAGTCCTAAGCCTGATGTGGCTCCGATTATTACGATTCTGTTCATTTTTTATGTTTTATCCTAATGGTGAAGTCTGTCTTTTTTCTGTGCGTGATGTTTTTATTGCGGCGGGACATGGACGGTATAATGATAAAACAATGTAAAAATGATGTAGGCATTTGTGAACTTAAAAAAACATTTAATTTATAGTTAAAAAAGGATACGATATATAAATAAGATATCTTCAGTCACCAGTCGACAATCACTGATGGCTGAAGATATCTTATTTGATATTCTGAAGTATGTTTACTGTGCGCGGCGGAAATGTTTCTGCCTGTATCCGTAGGCTGCCACCACCACGAAGCATATCAGGGGTAGTACGAATGATATGTTTACAGCCGGGAAGCCTGCAACTGTGCCGAGGTCGATGATCGATGCCTGGATCGGAGGGAGCACCGACCCGCCGAGGATGGCCATGATGAGGCCGGCGGCCCCGAACTTGGCGTCCTCGCCCATGCCTTCAAGCGCGATGCCGTAGATGGTCGGGAACATGAGCGACATGCAGCCTGACACTCCTACGAGGCAGTAGAGACCTGCTATGCCGTCGCAGAGTATCACTCCGAGGGTGAGAATCCCTGCCGCTACGGCGAGGGTGCCGAGAAGTGCTCCCGGACGGAAGTATTTAAGCAGGAACGTGCATATGAATCGGCTTGAGCAGAACAGTATCATCGCCAAGATGTTGTACTGCTGTGAAAGCACTTCGGCCTCTTTCTCGCCCATACCCTGCTCCATGAATATACGTGTGCCGTACTGGATGATGAATGTCCAGCACATTATCTGCGCGCCTACATAGAAGAACTGTGCGATTACACCCTCGCGGTACTTGGGCACCGAGAAGATGCGCCGCAGGGTGGGGAGGAATGCCGTGGTGCGCTGCTTGTCACCGTTGCGCGGCATGCTCACCAGGGCTATCAGCACCATCATGAGCACAACCACAGCCCCTATGGCAAGGTAAGGCTTGACGAGTATCCACAGGTCGGCGTCGCGCAGTGCGGCAAACGACTCTGGATCGAGCTGTGCCCTCTCGGCTGTCTCCATGGGGTCGAGGCGGTTCTGAATAAAGTTCATGGCCACATACATCCCTAAGAGGGAGCCCATGGGGTTGAAGCACTGCGCCATGTTGAGGCGTCGTGTGGCCGATGACTCGGGCCCCATGGTGAGGATGTAGGGGTTACAGCTTGTCTCAAGAAACGACAGTCCGCATGTGAGTATGAAATATGCAAGCAGGAAGGGGAAGTACAGTCCGGTGAGCATGGCCGGGTAGAACAGGAATGCACCGAGACCGTAAAGCCCCAGGCCGAGCAGAACGCCGGCCTTGTAGGAGTACTTGCGTATGAACATCGCTGCGGGGAACGCCATGGCGAAGTATCCTCCGTAGAATGCCACCTGTATGAGCGTGCCGTCGGTCACGCTCATGCGGAATATCTTGGAGAATGCCTTGACCATGGGATTGGTGATATCGTTGGCGAATCCCCACAGTGCGAAGCAAGAGGTGATCAGTATGAATGGGACCAGATAACTGACCCCGTTGGAGCGGAGTATGGAGTCCTGTTTCACGGTCAGCTCGCTTTACTTCTTATACAGAGGTCCGTAGGTCGAGCATGCGCGGTAGTCGCTACCCTCCTTGTCCATACCGAATGCGTTCCATGCGCTCGGACGGAACACGTCGACATCCTCGATGTTGTGCATGCACACGGGGATGCGGAGCATGGATGCAAGTGTTATGAGGTCCTTGCCGATGTGTCCGTAGGTGAGTGCGCCGTGGTTGGCTCCCCAGTTGTTCATCACCGAGTACACATCCTTGAAGGCGTCGCGCTCAGGCATGAGGCGCGGCACGAACCATGTGGTGGGCCATGTGGGGTCGGTGCGCTCGTCGAGTATGCGGTTGACCTCCGGGTCAAGTTCTGCGGTCCATCCTTCGGCTATCTGCAGCACGGGTCCGAGACCCTTTACGAGATTGAGCCTCGACATAGTGACTGGCATGCCACCCTTGGTGAGGAAGTTGCTCGAGAAGCCTCCTCCGCGGAAATAGTCGCGGCTTGCCGGGCACCAGTTGGTGTTGGCGAGACACTTCTCCACATCCTCCTGTGTGAGGTCCCAGGGCTGTTTCATCTCAGGCTCTCCGGCGGCATTGGTGGCCTGTCCGGTGGCGTCGAGAGTGGTGGCTCCGGAGTTGATGAGGTGGATGATGCCGTTGCGGGCAACGCCTGTGAGCTCCTTGCCGGTCACACGGCGCACAGCTTCGGGGCTCCAGTAGGTGCGCACGTCGGAGAACTGCTGGCCGCGGTTGGTGAGCAGGTGGCCGAAGAGCATTGCTATGCCGTTGCATGCGTCGTTCTCGGTGGCGAGCACGAAAGCCTCGCGTATGCCGTTCCAGTCAAACGATGTGTTCATCAGTGCTTCGGTGAAGTCACCGTTGGGGTAGAAGTCGGTCCATTGACGCTGACCCTGGAAGCCGCCTGCTATGGCGTTGTGGCCGAGAGCTTCCTCCTTGAATCCCATTTCGCGGAGCTTGGGATTGCCTGTCATGAGGTCGCGGGCTATGAGGGTCATCTTCACTACGAATTCCCAGTCCTTGTCCTTCTCTTCGCGTGTCTTGATTTTCTCGGGGCGGTTGCGGTCGGCTGCTTCGCGCGGCTTGCAGTATTTCTCGGTCCATGCCATTGCCTTGGCATACTCTTCATGGTCGTAGATGCCGAGCTCCATGCGGCGGATAAATTCGGTGAGGTCGATGGACTCGCATCGCATGCCCAGATAGTCCTCGAAGAAATCGGTGCTCACGATGGATCCTGCTATGCCCATGCACACCGATCCCATGGAGAGGTAGCTCTTGCCTCGCATGGTGGCTACGGCCTGTGCCGAGCGTGCGAAGCGCAATATCTTTTCAGCGACATCAGCGGGTATGGTGTTGTCCTGAAGGTCCTGTACGTCATGTCCGTAGATGCCGAATGCGGGAAGCCCTTTCTGGGCGTGGGCGGCGAGGACAGCGGCGAGATACACTGCGCCCGGACGCTCTGTGCCGTTGAATCCCCACACAGCCTTTGGCCATGGGTTCATGTCCATTGTCTCGGATCCGTAGCACCAGCATGAGGTGACTGTGATGGTGGAGCCTACACCTTCGCGCTCAAACTTTGCTGCGCATGCGGCGGCCTCGGCCACACGTCCTATTGTGGTGTCGGAGATTACGCATTCCACGGGTGATCCGTCGCCGTTGCGGAGGTTGCTGCTTATGAGTTCGGCTACTGCCTTGGCAAGGTTCATGGTCTTTTCTTCAAGGCTTTCACGTATGCCTCCCTGACGGCCGTCGATGGTGGGACGGATTCCGATTTTAGGATACTTGTTCATGATTGTAACGTTGATATAAGGTAAGAAATGTTTATTCTTTAAAAACAGATTATACAAAGTTATATCACATTTTGGAGTGAAAGAACGATATTGTAGTTAAAGGGTGTTAATCTTAACGAAAATGTCGAAATAAACGACCAAACAGCCTTAAGTTGAAAGACAGGGGCACAGGAGCACTTTAAGACAAAGGGTCTTAAGACAGGAGAACTACATATTGGACCATAGCCATAAGGAATATGATGTTTATTCTTTTGGGCTATGGTTTAAAACTCTTTTGTCTTTGATTCTAAGTTCTCGTGTCTATAGTTTTTTGTTCTATGTTATGAGTTTTGGTTAAGGAGTGTTAATGATTGCAGGGAGGGTCAATAATTGTGATTTAAAATTTGGTTTATATTATAAACTAAATTAAATTTGCATCATGTTGAAGCGGTAATCGCGAGTGCCGCTTTTTTCTGAATCGTCATAGTTTATATCATAAACCACTTTATTTGCTTCTTATTAAGAAAATCATGGAAGAAAAGAGAATTACTGAAAAAGAGAGCCTTGAAATCATCACGGAGATGATATCAAGGACCAAGGACCGTTACCTCGGTGACGGCAGCATTTTGCTCATGTGGGGCTACCTTACGGTGGCGGTCGCTGTCGCTGTGTGGATTCTCCTTGACGCCACGCATGATGATATGTGGAATTGGCTCTGGTTGCTTATTCCAATTGTCGGCAGTATATCTACGCCTGTGATGGTGCGTAGGCAGCAGAGCAGATGCGGTGTAAAAAACTATTCCGATAAAGTCATCTCTAAAATCTGGTCGGTGGTGGGGTTCTCTACTGTCGTGCCTATAATGTTTTGCCTCGCATTCCAACTGATTTACAACATCGATGCCTGGAGCATGATGCTTGCATACGTTTTGATTCTTGTGCCTTTCGCCGAAATAGCACAGGGGATCATCCTTAAAGAAGGGATTCTGATGAGTGGAGGGGCGATAGGTTTGCTGATAGGCATATTCACCCTCTGTTGTATAGCGGGATGGGTGGAGCTTGGCGCGCACTGGTATCTTCCGCTGTTCATGGCTGCATTTTTCGCCATGATGATCATACCGGGACACATGCTTAACTTGAGAGCGAGACAGCGATGAAGGAGTTGGATCCGCTTTTGCATTCACAGCTGCGACTTGCGGTAATGTCAATTCTCATGAATGTTGAGGAGGCAGACTTTGTGTATCTGAGACAGAAAACAGACTCTACCGCAGGAAATCTCAGTGTGCAGCTTGACAAGCTGTCATCAGCAGGATATATTGCAGTCGATAAAGGATTTATAGGCAAAAAGACCCATACGGTATGTCATGTCACCGAGTTGGGGCGGAAGGCCTTTGAGGAATATGTCGATGCACTGAGACAGTATGTTCACCTTTAGCATTCATTAATTGGATTAAAAAAAGTTGCTTCCTGTAATGGCTGGAGGCAACTTTTTTATTCCGTCAGTTTGAAACGATAAATCAATAGAATCAGCGATATGGTGAGCCGTCGGGATCAGGGTCGATTACTCTGACCGGGTGACGTAATGACATTTCAAGGAGAGATCGGAGATTGGCTGCGGCCTCTGAGCGTGCGCGGGCCACTGTGCCGTTTTCATAGAGCTGGCGTATGGCGCGGGAGCGGATCTTGGATTTAACGGCGTTCTCCTCCTGAAGCGACATCCTGTCTTTGACAAACAGTGCAAGGCTCTTGGTGTCGATCACCTGCCATGAGTCCGGATCGGTGGATTCGTGGATTTCGACTATTTCACGCGGGAGGGTCACTATGACGGTGTCACCGGAGTAAGAAGTGTCGAGCGAGTCGAGATCGAACGATATCGAGCCTCTCTGTTTCTGTATCGCAAATATCACCTTATTGTTTATAGTGTCGAGCACAGGGGCTTCGTTGTATATGTCGATGGTGCATAGCCGCGCCATGGACTCTATGTCGCTGATGCGTGCCTTGCCAACGTCGTAAGGGTCTTTGTCCTTGCGGGTGATCAGATAGACACCGACGGCCAGTGCCGCCACGGCTGCTATCCATAATACGAGTCGTATGAGCTTTATCATAAATGATTGTGTCAGAATTGTCTGAAATCAATTTCGGCTGTGTATCCTTCATTGGACAGGAGGGTCGCGAAGTAGCTACGGGCCTTGCGTTTCGCCTCCTCCGTGAGTTGTGTCACGAATTCGGGATTATTGCTGATCTCCTCTTTCAGAGAGGCGTTGGCAAGCTCCTTAAGCTCGGCACGTTCGCGGGCGTCGATACTGTCGCGCAGCAGACCGATATTGTCATATTCCTTTCTCAGTTCCATTTCGCGACCTGACAGCTCGGTCACTACCGGAGGAAGAGTGATGCGCACCGTGCGCGAACCTTCGTCAAACGAAATGTCATCTTCAGTGAGCCGTGACAGGTCGATGCATGCGCGCATGTAGGTGTCGTAGGAATAGACGGCTATGCGTTTGCCAAACAGTTCACGGCTCTTGTCGATCGTGGCTGTCTTGGTGATGCTCATTGTGGCGAGCACCATCTTGTCGGCCGATTTAAGTTCCTGATAGATCTCGCGGTGCGCTGATTCCTGCTGCCGTGAGCAAGAGAGGCATAGGGTGACGGCCGCTATTGTGGGTAGCAATATTTTCAGTAGGACAGGCATGACGGTCAACGGATGTTTGAACAGTTGTTATGGTCAGTTTTCATAAAATTATAACGGTATGTGCCATGTTTGGTTCGATAATGTTTTCTACGTTTGAAATGTGCTGTGCGGCAGTATGATATTTACAATTGTAAACCATAAAAAGGGCAAATACGCTATCCGTATCGGTATGTCAATAACTTTTTGTAAAATGTGGAGATATATGGGAATTTGCTTTTGCAAATTTTTAGTAATTTTACAGCCTGATAACACCTATAATAAAAAAAGAGCGAGAGGACGCTATCACACTCAATGAGCGAACAGCCCTATCACATACCGGCACTATTGCCCCAATGCCTTGATGCGCTTGACATCAGGCCGGGAGGAATCTATGTTGACGCGACATATGGCGGCGGCGGTCATTCGCGTGCCATAATGGAGCTTCTTGATGCCGGAAAGGGGGGGCACCTCTATTCTTTTGACCAGGATATCGATGCCGTAAAGCGTGCCGGCAAGGATGCGCGGTTCACGATGGTTTATTCCAATTTCCGTTTTATAACCAACTTCATGCGTTTTTACGGAGTGGATGCCGTGGACGGTGTGCTTGCCGACCTCGGAGTGTCGTTCCATCATTTCGACACTCCTGACCGCGGGTTCTCCTTCAGGACCGACGGGCCTCTGGACATGCGCATGAACCGTTCGGCTTCGCGCTCGGCCTCGGACCTTCTTGCTGTGGCTGACCGTGACCGGCTGACCGACATACTGAGGATCTACGGAGAATTGTCTCAGGCGCGCCGCATGGCCGATGCCATAGTGCGTGCCCGTGAAGGTGGCAAGGTGTTCGATACTGTAGGTGCGCTTGTCGAGACAGTGGCCCCCATGATAGATCCTCGCAAGGAGAAGAAAGAGCTTGCCCAGCTGTTTCAGGCACTTCGCATCGAAGTCAATGACGAGATGGGCGCATTGCGGGAACTTCTCGAGGGCGCGCTGAAAGTGCTCAAGCCCGGAGGCCGCCTCGCTGTGATAACTTACCACTCGCTTGAGGACCGCATGGTGAAGAACTTTCTTAAGACAGGCGACATAACGGGTAAGGTCGACAAGGATTTCTTCGGTAGGGTCAATGCCCCGTTCAGGCTCCTCACATCCAAACCTATCGTGCCCGACGAAGAAGAGGTGGCGCGCAATCCGCGCTCGCGTTCAGCCAAACTAAGAGTCGGCGTTAAAGAGTGACATCAGGCAATCCGCCGCATCAAGAGTTCCACACACATACACACAGGCAATATGGCAAAGAAGTCATCGACAAAGCAAAAGAAATCCCCATATATATTCCGGGTGTTCCGCGGACAGGTGATATCGAGCGATTTTTTCGCCCGGCATTGGCTTCCTGTGCTTATATTCATCATAGTCATGATGGTGTACATCACCACCAAATTCACCTACCGGACCAACATCGAGAAGATCGAGGCACTTCAGAAGCAGCTTGAGATAGTGCAGAACGAGAGTGCCAGAGAGCGCAGCTCGTTCATGAGCCGCATACGTGAGACATCGATGCAGCATCTTGTGGATTCACTCAATCTCGATCTGCGCGTGCAGCCGCAGCCTCCGTTCACAATAGAGCGTTGACCGGTAATGTCCCCACAACCATAATCACACCGCCTACCAAACCCACCAAACCAATCCCGATGGCAATCAAGAATGACAATCGCAGCAACATACTGTTCCGCTACGGCTTCGTGGTGTTCTGGATCCTTGTGCTCTCCGCGTGCATAGTAGTGCAGCTTGCAGAGACCACAGTGGTAAATGCCGACAAGTGGAACCACAAGGCCGACTCGCTGCTCTCACTGTCGCAGGACATCATACCGAGGCGCGGCAACATACTTGCCTCTGACGGATCAGTGCTCGCTACCAATCTCAACTATTATACCGCCCGCATAGATTACCGTGCCGAGAAATTCAATGTCAAGAAGCTTCGCGAGAACATCGACGAGCTTGCCGAGGCTCTTGCCGCAGGATTTCCCGAGAAGAGTGCCGCAAAATGGAAGCAGCATCTGCTCAAGCCGCTTGAGAAAGAGAAAAACAGGCGTCCGAGAGCATACCGCATCCTCACAAACCTCTCACACTCCGATATGGAGATGCTCAAGACCTTTCCCTATTTCCGGGGCAACCGTAACCGCACCGGGCTGTACTTTGAGAAGAACATGCATCGCTTCAATCCTTACGGCAACATGGCGCGCCGTTCCATAGGGGGAGTGGGGGAGACCAGCGAAAGCAAGGAGATCCACGGCATATCAGGACTTGAGAAGGCTCTCGACTCTCTGCTTTACGGACGCACGGGCACCACACGCAAGGTCAATCTCACCAAGGATATAGCCGATCTCGCCAAGATCCCGGCAATCCCCGGGTGTGATATCGTGACTACAATCGACATAGGGATGCAGGACATTGTGGAGAACGAGCTCAACAATGTCCTTGACACCTGCGGTGCCGACTGGGGGGTGGCTGTGCTCATGGATGTGAAGACAGGCGACATCAAGGCCATATCCAATCTCGAACTCAACCCCAACGGCCCGGGCTACATAGAGGCGCGCAACCGCGCGGTGATGGGCTATGAGCCTGGATCTGTGATCAAGACTCTCTCGATGATGATCGCCGTGGAGGACGGCATCGTGGATGAGATAGGTGGTCTCGACCATGTGCTCCCCACCGGCAACGGGTGGGCTTACGCAGGCGGCCGTCCCATCACTGACTCTCACCATTCGACCGGCATACGTGTGGGCGACGTGATAGAACAGTCCTCCAACATCGGCATGGCCCGTATCATCACATCGCGTTATGACTCCAATCCCGGCGGATTCTATGCGCGCATAAAGGCTCTCGGTTTTCTTGAGCCGCTCAACACCGGGATAGCCGGAGAGGTGGTGCCGCGTGTTGACTCGGTGCCTGACAACCGTGGCGGACGCATAGCACTGTCCCGGCAGTGCTACGGCTATGCCACAGAGATACCGCCGCTCTATACGCTCGCGCTCTACAATGCGATAGCCAATGACGGCGTGTTCGTGCGCCCCCGCCTTGTCAAGGAGCTGCGCGGCACAGTCGACTCGGTGCTTCAGCCATCCTATATAGGCAACGGGCGAGCATGCTCGCCGCGCACGGCGGCGGTGATGCGCGAGATGCTGACCAATGTAGTGTGGGGGGAACATGGCACAGGACGCTTTTTGCGCAACAGGGATGTGCGCATAGCCGGAAAGACCGGTACATGCTACATGATAGAGAACGGACAGTACAACACCGGCAAGAAACGTCTGGCGTTCTGCGGTTTTTTCCCGGCAGAGGCTCCAATGTACTCATGTGTCGTCCTCACCTGTCATCCCACAAAGAATTTCTTCGGAGCAGCCACAACGTCGGGACAGGTGATGCGAAACATAGCCATGAAGCTCTATTCGCGCGGCATGCTCGGCAACAGTTCCGACTACAGTACGGCATCACCTTCGGGCACAGGGCCGACATTCTATGCCACAGCCTCAGGAGCAGACCCCTACAGGCATCTGCGCACGCCGTTTGCTCTCCCCAACCGCAAAACTATAAAAGGACCGTCGGCCGCCTCTTCAGGCATTCCCGATGTGAGGGGCCTCAGTGCGCGCGAGGCTGTTGACGTGCTTGAGTCGCACGGCTATGATGTCGCCATAACGGGCAGCGGGTTTGTGCATACTCAATCACCGGCACCGCGTACGCTGATATCGCCCGGCCACACCGTTCATCTCAACCTCTCAAGATAAAACCAGTATAGAATTCTAACATTGTAAATAACATATATGCAACTCAATAGACTGCTCTCCCCGATAGAGATATCGGAGATCGTGGGGAGCGACGATAAGGAGATCACAGGCGTCACCGCCGATTCCCGTCAGGTCAGGGAGGGTTCCCTGTTCATAGCTGTGCCGGGCGTGAGCGTCGACGGCCACACTTTCATACACAAGGCTCAGGAAGCGGGAGCTTCGGCCGTGGTGTGCGAGCATCTGCCTGAACAGATATCCTCGTCCGTGACCTATGTAGTGGTGCCGTCGAGCGCGGTTGCTCTCGGCTACATCGCATCGGAATGGTGGGGGAACCCTTCGAGGGAACTTGAGCTCGTGGGCGTGACGGGCACCAACGGCAAGACGACCACCGCAACCCTCATCTATGAGATGGCTCGTCTGCTCGGATACAAGGCCGGACTCCTATCCACTGTGTGCAATTATGTGGAGTCAACCCCTTATCACACGGATCACACTACTCCTGACCCGATGACCATCAACGAGATGCTCAGGAAGATGGCCGATGCCGGATGCCGGTACTGTGCCATGGAGGTAAGCTCGCATGCAGCCCATCAGCACCGCATCGCCGGGCTACGTTTCGCCGGAGGCATATTCACCAATCTCACGCGTGACCATCTCGATTATCACAAGACGGTCGAGGCTTATCTGAATGCAAAGAAATCGTTTTTCGACAATCTTCCCTCCACGGCATTCGCCCTTACCAACGCCGATGACAAAGTGGGTGAGGTGATGCTCCAGAACACCTTGGCCTCGCGTTACACTTATTCTCTGCGCGCTGAGGCTGACTTCACAGGCCGCATCGTGGAGCAGAGGCTCGACGGGACGCTGCTCAGCCTCAACGGAGTGGAAGTAGAGACCCTTTTCACCGGCAAGTTCAATGCCTATAACCTCACGGCTGTCTACGGTGCAGGCATACTCCTCGGCTGGGAGCGCGACAGGGTGCTGCATGCCGTATCGGCACTCGTTCCTGTGGCCGGCCGTTTCCAGGCATTCCATTCTCCCGGCGGTGTCACCGCTATAGTCGATTATGCGCATACTCCCGATGCTGTGGTGAATGTGCTGCAGGCCATACGCGAGGTGATAGGTCCCAAGGGGGAGATCATCACAGTGGTGGGTGCCGGCGGCAACCGTGACAAGGGGAAGCGGCCTATCATGGCGCGCGAGGCCGCAGCGAGATCACAGAGGGTGATACTTACAAGCGACAATCCGCGCTTCGAGGAGCCTGAGGATATCCTCGCCGATATGGAGGCCGGGCTTGACGACGAGGCCCGTGCCCGCACTCTCCACATCACCGACCGCCGCCAGGCTATACGTACGGCTGTGGCTCTCGCACACCCGGGTACTGTCATACTCATTGCCGGCAAGGGGCATGAGGACTATCAGGAGGTCAAAGGGGTGAAACATCATTTTGATGACCGCGAGGAGGTCAAGGCTGCTTTCTCAGTGAACAGCTGACCGTTCCACATGTAATTATCACATTTATAATCTTGATTTTATTGACTTCATATGAAAAAGCTAATCGCAATCGCATTACTTGTGCTTACTTCCGTAGCGGCTTCCGCCCAGTGCTGCCTTGAGAACCGGTGCAAACCTGAAATATTCAATCATCTCGGAATAGGTGTCGGAGTCGGCACAAGCGGAGTGTCCGTGGAACTTGCAACTCCGATCACAAAGTTCATTCAGATGCGTGCCGGAGTCTCCATAATGCCCGGAATCACTTTCAACGCCGATGCCGACTTTGAATACGAGCTCCCTACGGAGCGCACTTCGCAGGAGGGGACTATAAGCCTTAAAGGTGATCTCGGTCGCGTGCAGGGTCAGGTGATATTCAACATCTATCCGTTCCCCCGAGCCGGTTTCTTTGTCGCTGCAGGCGCGTATTTCGGATCGAGCAAGCTGCTTAAGATCACCGGTCACAGCGACGAGCTTGCCGAGATAGCCGATCTTGGGGGCAATGCACAGGCCATCATAGGCGACTTCATGATCCCGGCCAATGAGAACGGTGATATCGCCGGCGGCTTCAGGGTAAAGAATTTCCGTCCCTATCTCGGTCTGGGCTGGGGCAAGTCGGTGCCGGGCAAGCGTGTCAGCTTCACCACCGAACTGGGTGTGCAGTTCGAGGGCAAGCCTGAGCTGTACTCACTCTACGGAGAGGTTGACAGATCGCTTGTCGAGGATGACAACACATTCAAGAAGGTGCAGGATATACTTAAGGTGTATCCCACACTCACATTCCGTCTTAATTTCCGCGCATTCTAAAAGGCGAGTGTCTGACATATGCTTTACTATCTCTGCGAATATCTTAACGAGACAGGCAATGTGCCGGGGGCGCGTCTGATGACCTACATCACGTTCCGGTCAGGCGCGGCGTTCATGCTGTCGCTTATCATCGCTCTTGTGATAGGCCGAAAGATCATCGACCGTCTGCAGCTCATGCAGATAGGTGAGACCGTGCGCGACCTCGGACTGGAGGGGCAGCTCAAAAAGGAGGGCACACCTACCATGGGCGGCGTCATAATAATACTGTCGCTGCTTGTGCCCTGTCTGCTTGTGGGAAATCTCTCCAATATATATATGGTGCTGATGCTCATTGCCACTGTGTGGTGTGGCATCATAGGTTTCCTTGACGACTATCTTAAGATAAAGCGTCACAACAAGGACGGGATGAAGGGGAAGTTCAAGATTGTGGGGCAGGTAGGCCTTGGGCTGCTTGTCGGTCTCACCATGTGTCTGAGCCCTGACATCACTCAGCGTCAGGTCACTGTCAGTGACACCTCTACCCGGATCGAGCAGGCTTCGGAGAGCTCGGAATTTGCCGAAGTGTCGGAGTTTTTACAGTCTCCGGACCTGAAGTCCACACAGACCACTATCCCGTTTGTCAAGGGCAACAACTTCGACTATGCCTCGCTCACACAATGGATGGGACGTTACGCCCAGACCGGCGGGTGGATCCTCTTCGTGATAGTTGTGATAGTGGCTGTGACTGCAACAAGCAACGGAGCCAACCTCACCGACGGTCTCGACGGTCTGTGTGCCGGCATCTCGGCGGTGATATGTGCCGCGCTTGCCATAATGGCGTATCTGGGAGGCAATGTCATCTACTCCACCTATCTTAATATAATGTACATACCCGGCTCGTCGGAGCTTGTGGTGTTCATTTCCGCGCTCATGGGCGCGCTTATAGGGTTTCTGTGGTACAATGCCAATCCGGCCCAGGTGTTTATGGGCGACACCGGATCTCTCACCCTCGGAGGGATAATAGCCGTGTTCGCGATACTCATACACAAGGAGCTTCTCATACCGCTGCTATGCCTCATATTCTTTGTCGAGGACATATCGGTGATCATACAGACTGCCTACTTCAAGTTTACCAAGAAGAAATATGGAGCGGGCCGCAGGGTGTTCCGCATGGCACCCCTGCATCATCATTTCCAGAAAGAGGGTATCGAGGCCATCATCCAGATACCCAAAAGGGCTATGGCCGAGCCAAAGATCGTGACCCGTTTCTGGATACTTTCGATATTGTTTGCCGTGCTGACATTCATAACATTAAAGATAAGATAGCACATATATATGAAATTAGTTATATTAGGCGGAGGAGAGAGTGGCGTAGGAGCCGCTATCCTCGGCAAGACCAAAGGATATGAGGTGTTCCTGTCAGATTTCGGCACCATTCCCGAGCGTTACCGCATACAGCTCGATGAAGAGGGGATCGAATGGGAGCAGGGGGGCCACTCCATGGACCGCATCCTTTCTGCCGATGAGGTGGTCAAGAGCCCTGGCATACCTCCTACAGCCCCTGTGGTAAGGGAGATACGGGCCAAAGGGATCCCTGTGATATCCGAGATAGAGTTTGCCGGACGTTACACCGATGCGCGTATGGTGTGCATCACGGGATCCAACGGCAAGACCACGACAACTCTGCTCACATATCATATACTCAAGGATGCCGGGCTCAATGTAGGGCTTGCCGGCAACGTAGGCAAGAGCCTTGCGCTTCAGGTGGCGCGTGAGAACCATGATGTCTACGTGATAGAGCTTTCGAGCTTCCAGCTTGAGAACATGTATGATTTCCATGCCAATATAGCTGTGATACTCAATATCACCCCTGACCATCTCGACCGCTATGACTATGAGATGCAGAACTATGTCAATGCGAAATTCCGCATACTCAACAATCTCACACCGCGCGATGCCTTCATCTATTGGGAGGATGATCCCGTGATACGCAGACAACTGGAACATGTAGTCACCGAGGCCGCCCGTTTCCCGTTTGCGGAACGTATGGAGGAGGTGGACGGCTATGAGCCGTGCGCATGGGTCGACAATGAGGATATGCTCAATGTCAGGACCCCTGACAGAAGGTTGCGTATGCCACGTGCCGAGCTTTCGCTCAACGGTCTCCACAATCTCTACAACTCCATGGCCGCCGCCCTGTCGGCAAGCATCCTGGATATCGCCGACGAGGACATACGCCGCGGTCTGAGCAGTTTTGAAGGTGTCGAGCACCGTCTTGAGCCTGCCGGTACCGTCAACGGGGTAAGATACATCAACGATTCCAAGGCCACCAATGTCAACTCCACATGGTACGCGCTTGAATCGATGCCTGCCGACACAATACTGATACTCGGAGGGAAGGACAAGGGTAATGACTACAGCGAGATATTGCCTCTGGTAAAGGAAAAGGTTAGGGCGATAGTGTGCATGGGCAAGGACAACGGCAAGCTCCTTGATTTCTTCACCGGAGAGGTGCCGGAAATATACGACACCCATTCGATCGAGGAGGCTGTGGGGACATGCGCTGACATAGCGCGTCCCGGTGACACAGTGCTGCTCTCCCCGTGCTGCGCGAGCTTCGATCTGTTCAAAAGTTATGAGGACCGCGGCTGCCGCTTCAAGGAGCAGGTGAGCCGGCTCTCCTCTGACGACAACCTCTTAAAGTAACATTTTACCATACCTGAATATAATATATGGACGTATCACCCTCAGCAGCATCTTCAACCCCCGAGGTTGTGCCACAGTCCAAGCCCAAGGCTCTCGCCAGGTCGGACAAGCACATATGGGGCATATTCATAGCCCTCTGCATCATATCCGTGATAGAGCTCTACAGCGCGTCGTCACGCGAGGTGGCCGCCTCATCGATAGGTGTGATCGGTCCCATAGTGCGCCATCTGTTCATGCTCGGCATGGGCGTGGGGATCACATGGATACTGTCACGACGCCATTACAGCGATTTTGCCATATTCACTGTGGTGTTCTCTGTGCTGAGTGCCGTGGCCATGGTGTATGTGATGTTCTATGGCAACTATGTCAACGGTGCCCGACGCTCCTTCTCCCTGCTTGGGATAGGTATCTATCCGGCCGAGATGGTCAAGATCTCGGCTGTGCTCCTTGTCGCGCTTGTGATGACGCTTAATCAGGATCCGCACGGTGTGGGCATAACGAGGAAGGGTATGATATGGTCAGGCGTGGTGATAATGTTCTTCTCGGCTCTTCTCATAGAGCAGGGGCTCACCAACACTCTGCTGCTCATAGCCATCACTTATTCCATGATGCTTATAGGAGGGGTGAAGTGGCTTCATCTCATAGGGCTTACGGCATTCTATGCCATGTGTGGAGTGCTTTTTGTCGGGTATCTGTATTTCACAGAGGTGAACAGCGACATACCTGCTGATGCTTCAGCCACAGTGGAGTATGCCGAGGACGGCGTGGGCAGGAAGCCTTCGCGCATAGAGACCTGGATAGCGCGCATGTCGCGCCACTCCTCCGACTCCATACCCAAGTGGGAGATAGAGCCTACGGGAAAGAACCGTCAGGAGATACTGAGCTATATGGCCCAGGCCAATGGCGGCATACATGGCGTCGGCCCAGGCAACTCGCGTGAGTCGGCCCGTCTGCCGCTGGCGTTCTCCGATTACATATACGCTATAGTGGTGGAGGAGCTCGGTCTGCTGGGCGGAGTGGCTGTGCTGATACTGTATCTTTGGCTGTTGGCGCGTGCCGCCGGCATAGCCTCGCGGTGCAGCATCACGTATCCGGCCCTCATAGTGATGGGTATGGCGGTTATGATAGCGTTCCAGGCCCTGTTCCATATGGGTATTGTCACAGGGGTTTTCCCGGTGTCGGGACAGCCGCTGCCGCTTATATCCAAAGGTGGGACATCTATAGTGGTGACGTGTATCGCGTTCGGCATAATGCTCTCTGTGAGCCGTACGGCATCACGCCATGGTAACAAGAAACAAGAGATAACGGAGGAGAAGGAGTCGCTTCCCGAACAGCTCCGTGATGAAAACAGAATGCAACTATGAAGATACTTATATCCGGAGGGGGCACGGGCGGACACATATTTCCGGCCCTTTCCATAGCTAATGCAGTGAAGCGCAGATGTCCCGATGCCGAAATCCTCTTTGTGGGCGCACTGGGGCGCATGGAGATGGAGAGGGTGCCGGCAGCCGGATACCGTATAGAGGGGCTTCCGGTGGCCGGATTCGACCGCAAGCGTCTGTGGCGCAACTTCGGTGTGCTGTGGAAGCTGTGGAAATCTCTTCGCAAGGCACGGCGTATAGTTCGGGATTTCGATCCTGACATTGCCATAGGTGTGGGGGGCTATGCGAGCGGTCCTGTGCTCAAGCAGGCGCAGCGGCGCGGGATCCCGACACTCATACAGGAGCAGAACTCCTATCCGGGGGTGACCAACAAGCTTCTTGCCCCCAAGGCCAAGGCCATATGCGTGGCTTATGACGGTCTCGAACGCTTTTTCCCGGCCGAACGCATAGTCAGGACCGGCAATCCTGTGCGCAAGGACCTTGAGGAGTGCAGCCTCACGCGTGAGCAGGCCAAGAAGGAGCTTGGTTTTGATCCCGAAAGACTGCTGGTGCTTTCTGTCGGGGGGAGTCTCGGGGCGAGGACGGTCAACGAGGCCATAGCGGCCTCTCTGCCCGTCATTGCCGAAAAGGGCGCGCAGCTCATGTGGCAGACCGGACGATACGGCGCGGATCATTTCCGGGAGGTGGCTTCCGGACATGACAATGTGAAGGCCGATACTTTCATAACCCGTATGGATCTCGCTTATCGTGCCGCCGATCTCGTGGTGTCGCGCGCCGGCGCAGGAACCATATCGGAGTTGCAGATACTCGGAAAACCTGTGATCCTTATACCTTCGCCCAATGTGGCAGAGGACCATCAGCGTCATAACGCCGAGGCTCTGTCGTCGGTAGGTGCGGCACGCATGATCCTCGACAAGGACGCTGTGGCTTCTCTTCCGGCTGAGATTGCCGCTCTGCTTGACTCTGAGGATGCGCGAGTTGACCTTTCGGAGAAGATATCCGGAATGGCAATGCATGATTCCGATGAACAAATCGTTGACAAAATCATTGAAATAATACAGCGATGACACCAGATACATTCACTCACATATATTTTGTAGGAGCCGGCGGCATAGGTATGGCCGCCCTTGAGCGTTATTTCCTGTCCAAAGGTAAGAAAGTGGCCGGATATGACCGCACTCCGACCTCTCTGACTGACGCTCTTGTCTCCGAAGGTGTGGAGATGACATTCTCTCCGGAGGCCGGGAATATTCCCGCGGAATTCCGTGATCCGGCACATACACTCGTGGTGTACACCCCCGCTGTGCCTGACGATCTTCCCATACTCGAATATTTCCGCAAGGGCGGATTCGAAGTCATGAAGCGGGCAAAGGTCCTCGGCTTAATCACCCGCAGCAGCAAGTCGCTGTGCTTTGCAGGAACACACGGCAAGACCACGACCTCGTCGATGGCGGCGCACATATTGCAGTCAGGCTCGATAGGGTGCAACGCCTTTCTCGGAGGTGTGCTCAAGAATTATGACAGTAATTTCCTGCTCACCCCGTCGTCACCTTACACGGTGATCGAGGCCGACGAGTATGACCGCTCGTTCCATCATCTCTCGCCCACTGTGGCAGTCATAACTGCCACTGACCCGGACCATCTCGATATATACGGGACCGAGGAGGCTTATCTGGAGAGTTTCGCTCACTTCACGGAGCTTATAGTGCCGGGCGGAGTGCTCATAGTACATGAAGGTCTGAAGCTCAGGCCGCGCGTGGGCAAGGATGTGAAGGTGTACACGTATTCGAGGGACAAAGGTGACTTCCATGCGTCATATATACGCCGCGATCCCGGCACGATCACTTTTGACCTTGTGACCCCCCGTGGCACCATACGCAACATCAATCTCGGTGTCCCCGTGGAGGTCAATATCGACAACGCCATAGCAGCGGCTGCCGCAGTGTGTGTTACGGAGGCTTTCGAGCCGGAGGTGATACGCGGGGCTCTGTCCTCGTTTCAGGGCACCAAGCGACGCTTCGAGACATGGCTCAAGGAGCGTAACGGACAGGGGCGTGTGGTGATAGATGACTACGCGCACCATCCGTGCGAACTCGCCAGCTCCATAGCGTCGGTCAAGGCTCTGTATCCTGGAAGGCATCTCACGGTAGCTTTCCAGCCTCATCTGTACACCCGCACACGTGATTTTGCCGCAGAGTTTGCCGATGCTCTCTCGGCAGCCGATTCAGTGGTGCTTCTTGACATTTATCCTGCCCGGGAGGAGCCGATACCCGGCGTGACGTCTGAAATCATATTTGATAATGTTAAATGTGATGACAAGATATTAATCCCTAAAGAAAAATTGGTGGAAACACTTAAAAATCGTAACTTTGACATTCTCTTGACAGCCGGAGCCGGCGATATATGCAACTGTCTGCCCGAGCTGATAGAATCGATTGGATAAAAGTAACCTACGACCGATGCCGCAGTATCTGAAAATATTATTCTCCCTGATGCTTTTCACCTATCTGGTGATAGCAGTCACCGTCACGGCCAATGAGAAGGATGACGATATGTGCAAGGGTATGACGGTCACTGTGCTCGATGCGGACGGCATGGATGAGGACGCCAGACAGTTTGTCACTCCCCGCGAACTGTCGCGCGAGCTTGACGGCCTGCCTGAACGGGCCGGTGAGATAGCTCTGGCAAATATCAACACCCAGGATATACGCCGACGCCTGCTGAGCCTCGATAAGATCGAGGATGCGAGCGTAGTGAGGTACACCGACGGCACTATAAGGGTGACTGTGACACCGATAGAGCCGGTGCTGAGAGTATTTGACGGCTCGTCGAGCTATTATGTCAACCGTACCGGCAAGCGTGTTGCCGCCTCGGCTCGCTATCACAAGAATGTGCCGGTGATACAGGGCCATTTCGACGCTTCCGACACTACGTTCACGCCGCTGTCGCTGATGCCGTTGGTCAGCTATATCGCCTCGGATTCCATATGGAATTCATTCATAGGCATGATCAAGGTGAAATCACCTACCGACATACTCCTGATACCCAACATACGGGAGCATGTGATAAATCTCGGACCGCCGGTCGACTTCGAGCGCAAGCTGGCTGATCTCAGGACTTTCTACAGCAAAGTGCTGGTGAGGCAGGGCTGGGAGAAGTACGACACCTTGTCGCTGAAGTGGAACGGCCAGCTTGTCGCCACCAAGCGTCACCGGCGCGCGGCTGATGTCCCGGTGGTGTCGCATGACGACGATGAGGCTGTGCCCATCGATGCTATGCTTGCCGGTGACAATGTCGCGCCGGGACAGACAGTCCCCGGGCAGAAGGCCCATTCCGAAAAGCCCATTCCGGCGAAGAACAATCCTGCATGAGACCGTATGAATCAATGAAAAGCTAATCCCACTCCTTAATCCACAATGGAAGAAAAGATAATCATAGCCCTTGAAATAGGCAGCTCCAAGATCAAAGGAGCCACCGGTGCGGTAGGCCCTGACGGAACGATCAACGTTAAGGCCGTTGAAAGAGAATCGATATCGGATATCGTGCGCTATGGATGCGTGCGCAACATTGTTGAGACTGCCCAGGCGGTACAGAAGGTGATCGAACGTCTGGAGCTGCGCGAGTCGCCGCGCAAGATCGAGGGAGTTTACCTCAGCATAGGTGGCAGGTCGCTGTCGTCGCAGGCCGCGACGATAGAGCGGAGGCTGGCTTCTGACACGATTATCACGCAGGAGATACTTGAGGACATCTTCAACGAGGCTCTTGAATACCCGTTGCCTGAGCGCAATGTGGTCACTGTGACACGCCGTGAGCTCTATGTCAACAATGCGCTCACTTCTAAGCCTCTGGGGGAGATCGGGTCGCATATACTCGCGAAACTCAACATAATAAGCTGCCGCAACCAGCCGCTGCGCAATCTCACAATGATGATAGAGGACCGTCTCGGCCTGAAGATAATGGACACATTTGTGCGTCCGCTTGCCATAGCTGATCTGGTGCTTGTGGAGGAGGAGAAGCGTCTGGGATGCATGCTTGTCGATTTCGGTGCCGAGACCACCACTGTGGCTATTTTCAAGAACGGAGTCCTGATGCACCTTGCGGTGCTTCCTATGGGGTCGCGCAACATCACGCGCGACATCACTGCGCTTAATTATGTGGAGGAGCAGGCCGAGGAGATGAAGAAAGGGGGAGGATCGGCATTCCCCACGCTTGAGTCGAGCCACGCTCCGGGGCAACCTGATTTTGTGGCTATAAATAATTATGTATCGGCGCGTGCTGCCGAGATCATAGTGAACGTGTGCGAGCAGGTGAAGTATGCCGGGCTCACGCCCGATCAGCTCTCCGAGGGGGTCATCATCGTCGGCAAGGGAGCAAGATTGTCGGGATTCAATCAGCGTCTGAGCCAGATATCCGGGATGAAGGTGCGCACAGGTGTGCCTGTGAGCCGACGGCTGCGCATACTTGACGGACGCATACAGGTGGCCGATGCCGTAGATGTGCTCGCCATACTCAATGCCGCCGCAAAAGGAAATGTCAAGGAGTGCCTTTCGCCGGCCGCACCGGCGGCCACGGCCGAGACTGTGTCAGTGCCAGCCGGTGAGTCTAAGCCGGCGGTTGAGTCAGCTCCTGCCGGGACTGCGGCTGCCACTGCAAAGGTAGAGCCGGCATCAAAATCCACCACATCCACCGGAACAGTGACTTCGGTCAATACACACACGCCGGTCATGGACGGCGGCCGGACCGGAGGCAACGGCCGGAGCCGGCTGTCAGCCCTGTATGACAAGATGCGGGAAAGAGTGGCCAATGCCATTTCAAACAGTTTTAACGAAGAAGACGACGAAGAATAAGGAGAAGTAGTAATATAAATTTGGCATAAAAATGGAAGACAATAATATAAATCAGCCGCTTGATGATGCGTCGGCATTCACCGATGCGCGCAGGGCAGCTGCACAGGACCCGATAATAATCAAGGCTGTCGGAGTCGGCGGCGGCGGCAACAATGCCGTGAGCCACATGTTCAAGGAGGGTATAAAGAACGTATCGTTCGTGAACATCAATTCCGACGAGCAGGCCCTGCGCCATTCCGATGTGCCTAACACACTGCGTATAGGTGACGGGCTCGGAGCTGGCAACAAGCCTGAAAAGGCAAAGGCCTTTGCCGAGGATGCCACCGAAGAGATCAACCGTCTGTTTGACGATGACACAAAGATGGTGTTTGTGACGGCCGGCATGGGTGGCGGTACAGGCACAGGTGCCGCACCGGTAGTGGCACGAGTGGCTAAGGAGCGTGGATTGCTGACCATAGGTATTGTGACCATTCCGTTCCTCTTCGAAGGCCAGGTCAAGATCAAGAAGGCGATAGCCGGAGCCGACGAGATGGCAAAGTATGTCGACGCTCTCCTTGTGATCAACAACGAGCGGCTTACCGAGATATACGGGGACCTCGATTTCATGAACGCGTTCGGCAAGGCTGACGACACCCTGTCGGTTGCAGCGCGCTCCATATCGGAGATCATCACCCGTCAGGGCATAATCAATCTTGACTTCAACGATGTCGACACCACGCTGCGCGACGGCGGTGCCGCCATAATCTCCACAGGTTTCGGCGAGGGTGAAGGGCGTGTGACAGCAGCGATTCAGGATGCCCTGAACTCACCGCTGCTGAAGAACCGTGACATACTCGGTTCGAAAAAGCTGCTGTTCAACCTCTATTTCAATCCTCAGGCCGAGGACAAATTCCTCATGAGCGAGACCAAGGAGCTGACCCAGTTCATAGGGCAGATCAACTCCAGCGTGGACGTCATATGGGGTGTGTGCCCTGACGAAAGCATAGGCAATCAGGTCAAGATCACTATCCTTGCAGCCGGATTCGAGATCACCCTGCGCGATGAGGAGAACGAGATCCTCAACGGTGATAACAACAGCCATAGTTCCGGTCCGGTGATCGACATAAACCCTCATGCATCAGCCGGCAGAAACGGGGTGAACACCGCGAAATTCCAGTTCCCCCAGCAGCCTCGCTCACAGCAGTCGCAGACAGCCGGCATGCCGCAGCAGCAACGCCAGCCGCAGAACGTGGCCAATCCTGTAGAATCTGTGCCTGACATGCGTGTGATAGAGGAGTACGGAAAGGACAAGACTCAGATATTCACCGGCGCAAAGGAACGTTCGTCGGCAATAATCCTCGGGCTCAACCAGCTTGACGATGACTCCATATGCGATACACTTGAGCGGTATCCGGCATACAAGCGCGAACGACGCATCATCGACAGCATACGCTCGGGTGCATTCGACTCCGGACAGCAGAACATACCGGCATCGACAGGCTCCGGCAAGGCGTTCAGCTTCTAAGCCTCCTCTGCGTGCACCCTGTTCAATAGAGAGAATAGCACTTTTTTTCTGACATTCGCAAAACCATAGCGCATACCGACTTGTATATACAAATAAAATAGTTACCTTTGCGCGAAAATTTAAAAACACCTTATACGATATGTATTGGACACTTGAACTCGCCTCGAAGCTTGAGGACGCTCCCTGGCCCGCAACACGTGAAGAGCTCATTGACTATGCAATGCGCTCAGGAGCCCCTATGGAAGTAATAGAAAATCTTCAGGAAATGGAGGACGAAGGTGAGGCCTACGAATGCATCGAAGACATCTGGCCCGACTACCCATCAAAAGAAGACTTCTTCTTCAACGAAGAGGAATACTAAGCCGAATATTTAACGTAAATATCTAATAGACAATGGTCAAGCAAATTTATTTTGTTTGGCCATTGGTGTTTTATTGCCTCAAAATGGCGTAGTTTGTTTGGCTAAAATACGTATTTTTGGGAGGAAAATCCGGATTTGTTTGTATATAAAGCAATCCTAAATCGGACATGAGCAAATACCCTGAAAATACAAACAAATTGGAATTCTTTTTCCACCTGAGTGCCGATTGGATGTTATTTTCAATATATCTACCTAAATTTCAGAAATAATAGATAAATTTGCGTATGGAATATACGGAAAAAAACAAAGGACTAATCCGAAATACAGTAAATCAAAAACCAGTCACAAATTGTGACCGTTTGCCAATGCCCATAGAGAATAGGATCATTACCATAAGAGGAAAACAGGTTATGATTGACCGGGACTTGGCAGAATTATATGGCGTTGAAACCAAAAGGCTTAACGAACAGGTCAAACGCAACGTTGAACGATTTCCTGAACACTTCAGGTTTCAGCTCTCCAATCAGGAGAGAGATGAACTGGTCGCAAATTGCGACCGGTTCAGTGGCCTCAAATATTCATCGGTAAATCCTTTTGCATTTACCGAACAGGGGGTTGCTATGTTGTCCGCTGTATTGAAAAGCGAAACAGCGATCTATACAAGTATCCATATAATTGATGCGTTTGTGGCGATGCGTAATTTCCTTATGAACAACGCTTCGATTTTTCAGAGGATGGAACGCATCGAGATGAAACAATTGAAGACAGATGAAAAGGTCGATGCAATTCTTGATCGTTTGAATGAACCCAAAGAACCCGTGCAAGGAGTATTCTTCGACGGTCAGATTTTTGATGCGTATGCTTTTGTTGCCAAACTAATACGAAAAGCGACTAAGCGGATAGTAGTCATCGACAGTTACATTGACGATTCCGTGCTTGTGCAACTGTCAAAACGGAATTCCGGGGTAACAGTGGACATTTACGACGGCAAGATTTCACAGCAACTTCGTCAGGATGTCGAGCGTCACAATCAACAGTACCCCGGAGTGACTCTGCACGCTTATCGCAAGGCTCACGACCGTTTTCTGATAATTGACGAGGAAGTCTATCATATCGGTCATTCTCTCAAAGACCTTGGAAAGAAGCTGTTTGCGTTCTCTAAGATGGATGTCATGACCGGCTCAGAGCTTGTTTCGCAACTTTGACCTGAAAGATCTGATCTTAGGTACTTAACTGCTAATAAATATTACAAATTTGCCAAGGGATTTTTTTGCGAGGTGAAACTACTCATTTGCTGATGCTTATGCCTTTGCTTTCTTGAAGCGATCCATGATATGAACAGGAAGACTTTCGCAGACTTTTTCAGGAACAGATTGTCTGACAATCCGGCACGATATTTATGGGTGATACTTTCGGTTTTCTCACTGTTCGGTATCATCGAAATTCCATATTCTACTACTCTGCAGCAGCCCCAATGGCTGTTATATATATATATTGTCGTCATAGCTCTTTTCAAGGGATTTGTATTGACAGCCTTGATTATGGCGGCTTCTCCCAAAAAGTGGCTGTTGTCAGTCGTATGGCTGTTGACCGGATTGTACATGCTTTTCTGTCTTATCAACTTTCTTTCATTTGTTTTATATGGATTCGGAATCACTCATAGACTCATAACGATTCTATCGCAGACCAATTTACGGGAGATAAGGGAATTCACGCAGGATTTGTGTTATCAGATATTTTCAGCTAAATTCATCCTTTGCACGGGCGGATCGGCTGTTTTGATATGGATGGTATGCATGTTTTTAAGAACCATCCGACGGTGTCTTTATCTTGGCATTTTATACACCACATCCGTCGTAGGTTTATTGATCCTGATTTTATGCTTTGCATCATTCAACAGCAGGGCTGCACTGATAATGGGAATAAGAATACCTAAAAACATAGTCAACACGATTAATGAAAACCGTGAATATCAGAAAATCTTAGATTCGAAGCGGCCATTGCCTTATGCGGATAAAGTGGAATCGACACACCAGCCTCTCACGATCGTAATGATTGTAGGGGAATCAGCACATCGTCGGCATCTCCAGCTATATGGCTATCCGTTGCCCACCACTCCTCAGCTATGGTCTATGCGTGATTCATTATTCGTTTTCAAAGATGCCATCGCCTCATCACAAAGTACTGCCGGAAATCTGGAACGTATCTTATCTCTGAAAACAGATGATGAAACCTGTGGCGACTGGTATAAATTCCCCCTTGTTTACGATATATTCAACGCCGCAGGCTTCAAGACATTCTGGTTGTCTAATCAAGAACGCAAGGGTATCGTGAGCGACGCGTCGGGAGTTATGGCCGATGGCGCGGATGTGGTAAACTACGTAAGCATAGAAAGTTCGGAAGATGCTTATGCATACAGGTATGACGACGTTTTGCTTCCATATGTAAAAGAGGCATTAGATGACAAGGCCGAAGCAAAATTCATAGGAATCCATCTTTTGGGATCACATTCCGATTATCGCAATCGCTATCCAAAAGATGAAGAAATATTTACTTCAGAAGATATATTAAGACAGCTGCCCAGACCGTGGCTGGATAAAAAGAAAGCAGCTATAGTGGCACAGTATGACAATTCAATACATTTCACCGACAAGCTCCTTGGAGAAATATTAAAGCAATGTTCCGCAATGCCGACACCGGCTATCCTGCTATATTTTTCTGACCATGGGGAGATGGTGTATGACACCGATGATTTTAAAGGAAGAAACAGTCAGTGTGTGGAGGTGCCGTTCATGGTGTATGCCAATTATAGTTTTCGCATAAAGCATGAGGACAAAATCCATAAATTATCCCATGCAATAGCACTTCCTATATCAACCGCCACTATCCCGTTTGCACTTCTGACTTTAGCCGATATAAGGTATCCTTTGTATGATGCCGCCAACGACTTTCTTTCGGGCCGTTATAAGATCAGGGCCCGGATGGTAGATGAAAAAATATGGATATATGAAACTGTCGAAATCAAAAAGCGTGACAGCCGGCAGACGATAAAAAATTTTACTATTGATAATTAGAGCCGTAAATAATTATTATTTTTGCACATAGAAAAAGAAAGAAACCAACGAGATGTCAATTTAAATCCAAATAAATGTCCTTTTGGAATAGATTCATAGAAACGATCAACGGAGTGGAGAACAGGTCGGCTCGCTCACAGGAGGTGTCACACGATGCATCCCGTTATGGTTTTGTTGATATCGAGGTCGGAATAAAGGATAGGAAGATTCATGATATCGGGGCTCTCCGGTGGGATGGCGCAGTGTATCATTCTGCCAACAGGCAGGAGCTGATGAATTTTTTGAAGGATGTGGATTTTGTCTGTGGGCATAACATCATAAATCATGATGCCAGATATCTGTTTGGTGAAAAGACTCACAGGTGTTTGTTGGTCGACACTCTGTTTCTGTCACCCTTGCTTTTCCCCGAACGTCCTTATCATCGTTTGCTGAAAGATGACAAGCTGATAAGCGAACAGATGAATAATCCTGTCAACGACTGTGAGAAAGCCCGTGACTTACTGATGGACGAGGTGGCCCGATGGAAAGGACTTTCGCCCTCAGTGCAGGAAATCTTTTCGACACTGCTTCAGGATCATGACGAGTTTAAGGGCTTTTTCGCTTTTGTCAATGCCAGAATAGGCAGGAAAGAGTCGTTGGCGGAACTGATCCGTTCAGAGTATAGAGGCAGGATATGTGAACATGCCGATATTGAGAGTGCAATAAATCTGTACCCGTGTGAGCTGGCATACGCACTTGCATTGATAGACACCACGGACCATCGTTCCATCACACCGGGATGGGTGCTGCATAATTATCCGAATGTGGAGAATATGGTAAGGCTTCTCCGTCATACCAAATGTACGGAAGGTTGCGCTTATTGCAACAGAGAGCTTGACGTGCATGTTAATCTGAAGCGGTTCTTCGGCTTTGATAAGTTCCGGACTTACGAAGGGGAACCGCTGCAGGAGAATGCCGCCCGTGCGGCTGTGGAGCATAAATCCTTGTTGGCCATTTTCCCTACAGGCGGAGGTAAATCTTTGACATTCCAGTTGCCTGCGCTGATGGAAGGACGTTCCGTTCATGGCCTTACTGTAGTCATCTCGCCCTTGCAGTCATTGATGAAAGATCAGGTGGACAACCTGGCTGAAAGAGGTATTACGGATGCTGTAACTATCAACGGTTTGCTTGATCCGATCAGTCGTTCAGAAGCTATTCAGCGAGTGATGGACGGTGATGCATCGCTGCTGTATATCGCTCCGGAGATGCTGCGGTCAAAGACGATAGAGAAGATATTGCTGGCACGCCATATAGTACGTATTGTAATAGACGAAGCGCATTGTTTCTCCTCTTGGGGACAGGACTTCCGGGTAGACTATCTCTACATCGGCAAGTTTATCAGCCAATACCAGAAGAATAAAAAGTGCAGTGAGGCAATACCCGTCTCCTGCTTCACCGCCACAGCAAAGCAGAAGGTGGTGCAGGACATATGCGACTACTTCAAGCAGACACTCAACCTTGATCTTCAGATTTTTGCCTCTTCGGCGGCCCGTACCAACCTGCGCTATTCGGTGATCCACTCTGATACGGATGATGATAAGTACCTGAAATTACGTTCGTTGATAGCCGAATCGTCATGCCCTGTCATTGTGTACGTTTCTCGTACCAAACGTACAAGGCAGTTGGCGGAGAAGCTCACGCGAGATGGTTTCAAGGCTTTGCCTTACAATGGCAAGATGAATGCGGAAGACAAGATTTCCAATCAGGAAGCGTTCATGAATGACCGTGTCCGCATCATTGTGGCGACTTCAGCCTTTGGAATGGGAGTTGACAAAAAAGATGTGGGGCTGGTGATACACTATGACATTTCGGATTCATTAGAGAATTATGTTCAGGAGGCCGGTCGTGCCGGTCGTGACCCGCATCTCGAAGCCCGCTGTTTTGTACTGTACAGTGATGCCGATCTTGACAAACATTTTATCCTCCTGAATCAGACCAAGCTCAGCATCAGCGAGATACAGCAGGTATGGAAAGCCGTGAAGGATTTGACCAGGCAACGCATGCGAGCATGCTGCTCTGCCTTGGAGATCGCAAGGATGGCCGGTTGGGACGACTCTGTGTCGGACATAGAGACACGTGTGCGTACGGCTTTGGCGGCATTGGAGCAGGCCGGTTATCTGGAGCGTGGAAACAATGTGCCGCATGTCTATGCCACCGGTATAACGGTGAAGAACATGGATGAAGCACGCAGACGTATCACGGAATCCCTGCTTTTTGAGAATGAGGAGGTGGAGAAAGCTGTGCGCATCATAAAGTCGCTGATATCGCAGAAGTATATTGCCAAGGCTCAGGATGCGGAGGCGGAATCGCGCGTAGATTATCTTGCTGACATTCTCGGTATGAGCAAACGCGAGGTGGTATCCAGTGTGGAGCGTATGCGCCAGGAAGGTATTTTAGCCGACTCGAAGGATATTTCAGCCTTTCTGAACGATGCGGGAGAATCGGAAAATAAGTCGAATCGGCTGCTGGAGAGGTTCACGAAACTGGAACGTTATATTCTCGGACATATATCTGCTGATGCACTCCGCATTTCATATAAGCAGCTTAACGACAATGCTCAGAAAGAAGGTGTCGAGACCGCGACAGAAAAGGATATCCGCACATTGCTGTATTTCCTGACGGTCAAAGGCTATACACGCAAGAAAGAAGACGCTGCAAACAATCTTGAGTTGACATGTCAGGTAGATATGGAATCGACTCTGAAACGCTTCGAGAAGCGTATGGAGATATGCCGGTTTACAATTGAATGGTTGTACAGGCTTATTTCGCCGGACAAAGAAGGAAATGCGGGAAAAAATGGTGTGCAGTTTTCCGTAGTGGAGTTGCTGAATGATCTGAAAGCCAATGGAAAGACCCTTTTGGGCACTATGCGGGATGTGCAGTTGGAGGATGTCGAGGAGGCATTGCTTTATCTGTCAAAGATTGGCGCCCTGAAACTTGAGGGAGGTTTCCTTGTGCTGTATAATGCCATGGACATCCGCCGTGTCAAGGATAGCAGATTGCGTTATAAACAGGAAGACTACCGAATGCTCAGCGAATTCTACAGACAGAAGATTCAGCAGGTGCATATCGTTGGCGAATATGCCAATCTCATGGTGCGGGACTATAATGCTGCCTTGCAGTATGTGCAGGATTATTTCCGGATGGATTACAAGCGGTTTGTTTCAAAATATTTCAAGGGGGAACGTGTACGGGAGATAGAGCGGAATGTCACTCCCGAGAAGTACAGGCATATTTTTGGTGAGCTCTCCGGGAAACAGATGGAGATTATTTCCGACAAGGAATCGCATTGCATCGTGGTGGCTGCAGGCCCGGGCAGTGGAAAGACGCGCGTCCTGGTGCATAAGCAGGCTTCATTGCTGTTGCTGGAAGATGTCAAGCATGAACAGCTATTGATGCTCACATTTTCGCGTGCGGCGGCCATAGAGTTCAAGCAGCGGTTGTTGGGGCTCATCGGGAATGCCGCCCACTTTGTCGAAATAAAGACGTTTCATTCCTATTGTTTTGACCTGTTGGGCAGAATCGGGAATCTCGATGACGTCAAGGATGTTGTGGCCCGTGCGGCACGGATGATTGAAAACGGAGAAGTGGAGCCAAACCGTATCGCCAAGACGGTTTTGGTCATTGACGAAGCTCAGGACATGAGTGATGAAGAGTATGCCTTGGTGCATGCTTTGATGAAAGCCAACGAGGAGATGCGGGTCATTGCCGTGGGCGATGACGACCAGAACATATATGAGTTTCGCGGTTCGGACTCCCGTTACATGACTCAGCTGCTGAAAGAATCAGAAGGCAGATTTATTGAAATGACAGAGAACTACCGCAGTTCCCGGCATGTGGTTGAATTTGCAAACGCTTTTGTGAGCGGGATAGGGGGAAGGATGAAGAGTGATCCCATCATTTCCATGAGCAGTAAAGAGGTATCCGTCATCATGTATCGCATACTATGTATCAGCCTCTTGTCAATGATTTGTTGGCTCATCGGGGGGAAGGTTCCATTTGCGTATTGACTCAGACCAATGAGGAGGCTGTCATACTTGTGGCTTTGTTGCGCAAGCATGGGTTGAACAGCAAGCTGGTGCAGAGTATGGACGGTTTCCGGTTCTGGAATATGGCTGAAGTGCGCATGTTCCTCAAACATATAAACAGTGGCACACATACGCCGGTTATTCCGGATGAAGTGTGGGAAAAGGCGAAACAAAAGACTTTCGCCATGTATGCCGACTCGTCAAGCCTTCATTATCTCCAGCGGTGTATTTCGCTGTTTGAACAGACAAATAAAGCAAAATATCATACGGACTTCAAGGAATTTGTCTTCGAATCGTCGGTCGAGGATTTCTGTGATCTTTCGGGCGCGGACGTAGTGGTCTCTACGATCCATAAGGCCAAAGGACGTGAGTTTGACGATGTCTATATGCTCATAACCAAACCCAAGCGCATTCAGGATGATGTGCTGCGCCGGTATTATGTGGGTGCTACACGCGCAAAGGAGCGTCTGTTCATCCATACCGACTGTTCTCTTTTCGACCGTATGCCGGCTGATGAGCATCAGGTCTGTCAGGAGCAGTATGGTATGCCTGACGAGATTGTTCTGCAGTTGTCCCATAAGGATGTCAATCTCGGATTCTTCAAATCACGGAAGAATGAGATACTTGCACTCAGGGCAGGTCAGACGCTTCGTTTTGACAATAACTATCTTTATGACTGTCGTACTGATGTACCTGTCGCTCAATTGTCGCAGAAGATGCAGGGTGAACTGCGTCTATGGACTGATAAAGGATATTCTGTAATTTCTGCTTCAATACGTTTTATTGTGGCATGGCGTCCGAAAGAGGCTCCGGCGGACGAAAAGGAGCATGCCGTATTGCTCCTTGATCTGATGCTTAAAAAACAGGCATAAGTAAATGCCGCATGGTAAAATGCTGTCTGTATGGCCGCCGGTTTTCGGGTTTGGACGGGCAAGTTCCGGCGTTTTTGGGGATGTGTTAAATCGGTAAGTATGCCAAACATGTGGAGAGGCATATCTGTTTTTTTATAAAGGTGAAGTCATTCAGACTCCTTTCGCCAATAGTAATAATTCGGGCTTTACTTTGTCGGGATGCCTGTGTTTCACTGATAAAAACTATATGGCACATGATATTTTATTATTCATTTTAGGTCTTGCTCTCGTCATAGTAGGAGGGAACTATGTCACCACAGGAGCTTCAGCCATAGCGCGGCATTTCCGTCTCACACCAATGCTTATCGGCGTCACGGTTGTAGCCTTTGGCTCTTCTGTGCCTGATCTGGTGGTCTGCATGAGCTCCACGATAAAAGGGCATTCCGAGCTTGCTCTCGGCGATGTGGTCGGCTCCAATATCATAGACATTCTGCTTGCGATAGGGATTGTGTGCATAGTCCGGCCTGTCAGTGTCGACTACACGTCAAGGTATTTCGATTTCCCTATGCTCGCGCTGTCCTGTCTTGCTATATTTTTCTGCGGAGATGACATACTGATAGACCATGCGGAAAGCAACACGGTAAGCCGCTCCGACGGGCTTATGCTGCTCTCGTTGTTTACCATATACATGGCTTTAAATGTCTATCTCAACCGTACTTCCATAAAGTCAGCCCCGGGATGTGCCATAAGTTCTGCTTCCCCATCATTGGCGGCATCCTCGTCCGGGTCACCTTCGGCTACCAGCGACAATATCTGGATTGCCTCGCTGCAGGTTGCGGGAAGTCTCGCTATGCTCATAGTTGCAGGCAACTGGCTTGTGGACGGTGCGTCAGGTATAGCCGCCAGGGCGGGCCTCTCGGAAGGACTCATAGGGCTGACGATAGTGAGCCTTGGCTCTGCGGCCCCCGACGTTGCAACATCTGTGATAGCCGCTCTGCGCAAGGAGACCGGCATAGCCATAGGCAATCTCTTGGGAGCATGCATATTCAATGTGTTCTTCATCATGGGGGCATGCTCGCTCGTTGCTCCGCTCAATGTCTCTACAATAACCTCGATAGACTTCACTGTGCTTGTAGCCGGAGGCATAGCGGTATGGCTTATAAGCGCGATCAGAGGAAAGATCGGCAGAATCGCCGGAGTATTCCTGGTCGCACTCTATATAGCCTATCTCATCAAGCTCATACTCGATTTCACACACTGACCGCCACGCCTTTATCCGGCATGCACATATTGATGCATGCATATATTGATGACAGAAAGTCACCATTTCCGCATCGGTGAGTGTATCGGTATCGATCATTTGCCTGCAAAATATATTTCTTTCATATTCTTGTCATAATAAACATAATAGACATCATCGTTTTCAACGCTATTCCCCCTATAGCGGTTCGATTATGTCGCGGATTAAAGGTTGATTTATGCAGATTACAGCAGCTGTATAAAAAGGAGACAGAAGTATCCCTGATATTTCGTATTTTTGTAGCCAAATTGTCAAAATTCATTTACCGATGTAATGGTGAATATTGACCAATTAAATTCGTAATGAAGCATGAACGTGAGCTAAAATTGCTTTTAACCGATCAACAGTTTGATACGTCGGATAATACAGAACTTTTGCTTTCTCAAGCGAAAGCTTGTGCGAATGGCTATGCACTTGCAACGGAGGGTATAGCCGTTGTGTCAGATTTTCAAAACAAGGAGTGCCATATTTACTCTGGAAGGTTCGGTCAAACCGTAATGAGTCTCCCGGAATATATGATAGACCGTAGTTCAGCATTTGAGGACATAATTTTCAGTCATGCCAAAGAAGATGAACTTATTGAGCGTCATGTACTGGAACTCCGTTTTTTCAACTTTATAAAAGAACTGTCAATCGAAGAAAAGACAAATTTTTCGGCTTCATGTATCCTTGGCCTTTACAGGACGGGATGCAATGAAAAAGTCAAAATACTACATACAACGAGATATTTCAGTTGTAGTGCCAACGGTAGTGTATTAATAGGTCTATGCACTTACATTCCATACCCCATTTCTCATAACCGGCAAGATGGAATAATTGTAAATCTATTGACCGGAGAAACAGTTGGGCGGGATATATACGAAGCGAGTGACCGTAGAATTCTTAGCCGCAGACAGCTTGAAATATTGTCATTGCTGTCCAAAGGGGTGGCAAGCAAACAAATTGCCGATACCTTAAACATTTCAATTCATACTGTCAACCGCCATCGTCAGGACATCATAGCGACATTAAAAGTCTCCAATACCGCTGCGGCCGTAGAAATTGCATTAAGAATGAACCTCATATAGAGATATTCTTTTAAAACAACGACCTCCTAATGTGCATGCATTCTTCAGATTGGTTAAAAATCAGTGTTGCGTACATCATGTATCCTCTCTAATTTTGCAGCTGTGAATAATTCACAGGGAAAAGGATCTTACATCACAACAAACAAATCGAATATGGAAAAAAAAGACATAACCCTGAAGCCTTTTGTGGCGGAAAACCTGTTTTGGATTCGTGAACCCAAGCAATATACAATCACTGATTCTTTGATCACGATCGTTTCGGAACCTCACACCGACCTGTGGCAGCGCACCTATTATGGGTTCAGCAATGACAATGCACCAGTGCTGCAAATGAAAACTTCTGACAGGTTCTTTTCTTTCACCGTAAAGACATCGTTCAACAGTTCGGCCCTGTTCGACCAATGTGGAATTGCAATCTATCTTGACAGCGATAACTGGATAAAGGCGTCGATTGAATACGAGAACGAGGAATACCAAAGACTTGGCAGTGTCGTGACAAACAACGGATATTCCGATTGGGCCACACATGACATACCTTCTTCCATAAAGGAAATGTGGTATCGTCTGAGTCGTCGGGGAAGCGATTATTATATAGAGACGAGTGTTGACGGTGTCACTTTCCACCAGATGCGCACGTTTCATTTAGATAAGGGGGATGGTGAAATTTCTTTCGGAATATATGCAGCAAGTCCGGTTGAACATTCATTTACCGCACAATTTTCAGAAATGGAAGTCAGCGAGTGCAAATGGCAGCCATGGTCAGCGGAAGATACCGGATTCAAACAGACCGCAAACAAGTAAACAGCGGAGATCAAACGCATATTGATGCTGTGTCAAAAAACTGACACGGCATCAACCGTATGTCACAACATGTCTTTTTTTGATTAGTTTAAGATGAATATCCTTCATAACCAACATAGGCACCTGCTTGTTGCCAATCGTGTCGCTTTCATGATAATAGGGGTTCTTGAGGCTGCATGGGCTCCTCTTGTGCCATATGTCAAGAGCTCGTTTTCTATAGATGAGGGTACCCTTGGGTTGCTTATGCTGTGCAGCGGGCTTGGCTCTGTATGCACTCTCCCGTTTTCCGGCATTCTTGTAAATCGTTTTGGCGCAAAGAAGGTGGTCTATGTTTCGGGACTGCTGATGGCTTTCGCTTTGTTGGCGATAAGCCTGCTTATAGACATATGGCTGACAGGAGTGATGCTTATGGTTTTCGGAGGCTGCACCATCACCATTGATGTCGCGGCTAATATCAATGGCATTGCCATTGAGCGCAAGACAGGCCGGTATCTTATGTCAGGCTTCCATGGAGGCTACTCGTTGGGCACATTGCTTGGTGCAGGAGCGATGAGCCTGCTGTTTACTCTGGGGCTCGTGCCGAAATGGGCTGTCATAATCTGTATGGTGTTTACATTGCTTGCGCTGGTGGCAGGATGCAGAGATCTGTTGCCGAAAGATGACCTTGTATGTGACACACCTGTCGAGAAGCCGAAGAAAAGGCCGCTGTATATTCCTCCCATGGTGGTCGTGGTGGGACTGCTCTGCTTCATCATGTATGCTTCGGAAGGAGCCGTGATGGGCTGGTCGGCGATATTTGTCAGTCAGGAGCGTGGCGTTGACATGTCTATGGCCGGATTTTTCTACACAGCCTTTGCTGTGGCGATGACGGTTATGAGGCTCTGTGGCGACAGGATAGTCGGCCGGTTGGGACAGAGAGCGGTTGTGGCCGGCGGTGCATTGCTTATTGCTGCCGGCTTCATGACCGTGGTGCTGGTGGATAGTGCTGCCGCTGCTGTCATTGGCTTTGCGATGGTGGGTTTCGGGGCTGCCAATGTTGTCCCTCAGCTCGTGTCATTTGCCGCTCACATCAATGGTATGGCTGTGCATAACATCATTAGCCTCATAAATGCTTTCGGATATTCGGGTATACTTCTCGGTCCTGTAATAATAGGATTTGTGGGCAAACATTATGGTTTGAACATATCATTCCTGGGAATTGCGGCCTTTGCTATGGTCGTTTCAATAGTCTCGTATATGATATTGAAAGCCAGGCAGGCCGCTTTGCAGACAGATGTCAGTTAAAGAATTTGGCAGTGTGACACCGTAGTGCGGCCGGCCGTGGATTGCACCGGTCACTGCAGCTTGATGAGCTCAGGTATGTAGCCTATGACATGATGCAGTGACTCTTCCCCGGGCAGGGCCACATCGGCATCGCGGTCGGAGAATATCATCGCCACCTTGTTGTCGGATTCCGGATCGGTCTTGATAACAACAAGGATTTCGGCATCGTCCTTGCGGTAGCGGTCAAATTCGTTGTTGCCTCTCCACATGGCAGGGTTGTCACGTCTGAAGTTCATGACGCCGCTCACATAATTGAAAAGCCTTCGCTCGCGGTCATCGTCGGCCTTGATATGTCCGGATGTGCGTGAGGCGTTGTCAGGCTGGCTCCCGTCACAGTCGCGTGACAGGTCGGCAAACTCGTCGCCATAGTATAGGGTGACCGGCCCCGGATATCCGGCCAGGATGGCAAAACGTGTCATGAGGTTGATCTCGTCGTTGTCGTCATAGAAACTGTCGGCAACTCTCACTCCGTCGTGATTGCTTAGGAACAGGTTGGGCAGCACGTCGTCGGGACGGTAGCCGCGTTCCGAAGGGGATGAGTATATCCTTATCACATCGTCCCATCCGTTGTCAAGGCCGCCTGAGCCTTGCCCGTCCATGGACCCGCTTATGAGCTGCTTGCCGTCAAAGTCGAACGCGCTTTTCAGGCCTCCGTCGCGTAATATCCTTGCGCTTATTCCGGAGGCATCGCTCCAGTCCTCGCCCACCATGTATCCGAGGGTGCCCCATTCCTTTCCTTCTGCGATACGCCTGTCGCACAGCTCCCTTACGGCCTGCGATATCTCACACCAGTAGTTGTGTCCGTCCTGGCATAGCTGATAGGCCTGGTCGAAACGCCATCCGTCTATGTCAAACCGGTCTATCCAGTAGGTGGCCACTTCCTTGAAGTAGTCGAGCGATCCGGGATATTTCACATTTCCTGTGCCTCCGTCCTCCCCTCTGTCGCTAAGGGTCGGAGTGGAGTCTATGCCGTGTCCTGACGGTGAGGGATTGCTCACCCCGCCGTGGTGTCCGAACACTCCGTCGAGTATGACATACATGCCGCGGTCGTGGGCTTTGCCTATGAGCTCCCTGAGGTCGTCCTCAGTGCCGAAATGCGGATCTATTTTGAAATAATCGTTGGCAAAATATCCGGTGGCCTGTAGTTTCTCTCCGCCGTCAGCTTCCGAACTGTCGAATATCGGGGTGAGCCATATAGCATTGGCTCCCAGACGTGCTATATGGTCGAGGGCGGATATCACCCCTCTGAGGTTTCCGTCCTTGCGCTCATTCTCGGGGCCCCACAGGCTGTCGTAGCCTTCAGCTCCGTCCTTTCCGTGAAGGAATGATCCAACCATGACCTGATAGATGGTCAGCGAACGCCAGTCGCTGCTTGGTTTGTAGGGTTTCTTGTCCATTGAAATCATGCAGTTTTGTAGGTTCATGAAAACATTTACAAGAAACAACCTCTGTCAGGGACGGATTGTTCAGGCGGCGGATATAAGATACAGGCATACCGCCGGGACCGGCGGTATGCCTGTATGCTGATGGAATGTGGCTCGGTTATCGCTCTGACAGTGCGTCGGCAAGAGCCTCGAGAGCGGGTAGGTCGGCTGTGTGCAGACGGCTGCGCAGGGTCACTGTTGGTGCGACAACGGTCATGTTTTTCATCTCCGACAATGCCTTTTCGATAAGCTTTCCGGCCATAGGTGCCCAGCTGCCGTTCTCGATGATTCCTACTTTGCGTCCGTTCAGGTTTTTGGCGGCAATATGGTGTATGAAATTCTGCATGGCGGGGAACAAGGCTCCGTCGTAGGTTACCGAGCAAAGCGCGATGCGGCTGAGGCGGAAAGCCTCTGCCACCGCATAGGACACATCGTGGCGGCTCAGGTCTAAGAGCACCACATCTCCGGCCCCGCGTGTGCGGAGCATGTCGGCGAGCCGGCGGGCCGCTTCGGCCGTGCCGCCGTAGATAGATGCGTAAGCAACGAGCACGCCCTCGGTCTCAGGCACATAGCGGCTCCATTTGTCATATAGATTCCAGTAGTGCGCGAGATTATCCTTCAGCACCGGACCATGGAGCGGAGCTATGGTGCTGAATGGCTGTTCGGTGAGCTTCTTCATCACCGATTGCACGCTGGCACCGTATTTGCCGACTATGTTGCAGTAGTAGCGGCGAGCCTCGTTGTCCCATCCTTCGGAGGCGGTCGACATTGCGAATGTCCCGAAAGCGTCGGCAGAGAAAAGTACACCGTCGGTCTCGTCGAGAGTCATCATAACCTCGGGCCAGTGTACCATGGGGGCTGTGATGAAGCGGAGGGTGGTGTGTCCGAGCGAGAGTGTGTCGCCATCTTTTACGGATATGGAGCGTTCGCTGAATCCCATGCCGTCAAAGAAGTTGTCGAGCATCGCTATCGCCTTGGCGGTGGCTACCACTTTCATTTCCGGGTACTTCTCAAGCACTGCACGTATGCTCCCGGAATGGTCCGGCTCCATGTGCTGGACTATCAGGTAGGCGGGGTGCCGTCCGTCGAGAGTGGAGTCGAGAAGGGCGAGCCATTCGCTGCACCGGCGTATGTCGACTGCATCTACCACAGCGATATTTTCATCATCAATAAGATAGGAATTATATGATATCCCATTAGGGACTGGGTATTGTCCTTCGAAAAGGTCAAGGTTGTCATCATCGACACCTATAAATTTCACATGAGGTGTAACCGGTAGCATGGTGGTAGAAATAACGTTATGATTAGTGTGCAAAATTAGTAATAAAACTCCAAAAACTAACTTGAGATAACATATTTTATACACAAGTCGCCTTGTGGCAATCTCATCGAACCGCCGGACACTTAGGCTCTGAAAGCCTTAAGTGTCCGGCGGTGTAGGGTGCTCTCCGTGAGGCGGGGAGCAGTGTTGTCGGTGATGTTAGTTCCTGCGGGGCTTCTGCTTCAGCAGGGGATGACGGTTGGAGTACTCCTGTTTACCGAACTTGGGGGTGTCGAAGAAGTCGGCGGGGAGCTGTTTACCTTCTTTCTGAGCGCGTGCCCACAGGTATTCAAGTGCAAGCGCATAGTTATAGTGGGGCTGTGCGTCATCGCGGTCGTAATTGTTGTATGCCACGTAGCGTGTGTAGCGTATCTTCCTTACGAGCTGCTCGAATGTCAGGTCAGGATCGCGGTAGGTGGGGTTGAATCGGGTGTAGAATGCAAGACGGTTCACGAGGTCGTTCTGATCGATCGTGGTGTCGGCGAGCAGTTGGTCCACATAGTCCCATGCCTCGTCGGTTTTGTTCTCGGCGAAGAGCCTTGACATCCTGGCAACCTTGATGTTGAAGTCCTTGCCCTGGAAGTCGCAGAGAGCGGCAATGTATTCGGGTGAGGCATACTGTGTCTCTTTCGCGAGCTTCGAGTCGACTGCTTCCTTGCCGAAGAGTGAGCAGAATTCGCTGTAGTTGTCGGATACCTGCTTGATGTAGGGATTGTCGAAGCCGGTCACACATTCGTTGAATATCTCCCAGGTGTCCTTGTCGGTCAGCTTGCATCCCATTTCGATCAGCCGGTTGAAATCCTGTAGCTGGTCGCGTCTGCCCGAGGTCTTCTTGCCTCGTATGTAGCTCTTGAGGAATGCTGAGTCGTAATCGCCTGAGGCATATTTGCTGTCGAGATAGATGGAGCTCTGCTTGGGGTCGAGCGCACCCTTGGTGTCGTTGATGAAGTCGATCATTGGCTTGTTGCCTCCGCTGCGGTGTATCATCTCCTCGGTGGCGGGGTCGACGAATATGTAGCTGGGGTAGGAGCGCACCTGGTATTTGCGTGCGAGCTCCACTCCCTCGCCTTTCTCGGCGTCGATCTTCATGCACACGAAGTCCTTGTTGTAGGCTTCGCCTACCTCGGGCTGCGGGAACACTGTGAGAGCCATGTTGAGGCAAGGTCCGCACCATTCGGTGAAGAAGTCGATGAATATTTTCTTGTTCTCGGCTTTTGCCTTGGCAACCCCTTCGGCCCATGTGCCGTGGAAGAATTCGATGCCGGCTGCGTGTGACGGTATGGCGAGTGCGAAGGCAAAGACAAGTATAGCAAATATTTTTTTCATGATTTCAATTTATGAGAGAATGGGCTTTTATCGTTCGTACTGAGGCATGTTGTTGAAGCTCAACACATTCTCCGGTACAGGCATGATGTAGCGCGGGTCGTTGGCCGGAAGGGTCCATGTGCCTTCGCTGCCGGCGGAGTGTGTTATGGTCTTTGCAAACCATGACTCGCGGTTGAGACGCTTGAGGTCGATGAGGCGTGTGAGGCCAACGAAGGCAAACTCCTTGCGACGCTCGTCGATCACCATCTTAAGGACTTCCTCCTTTGTATAGTCCGACGGAGTAAAATGAACATTGTTCCTGATGCGCATGTCGCGGAGCTTGTCGAGGTGGCCGAGAGCCTTGTCCTTGTCACCCACGCGTGCCTCGCATTCGGCTGCGATAAGGAGCACTTCAGGAGTGGAGAAGCCGATGTTCATCTCTATGTAAGGGGCGAAGATGGTGTAGCCGGGGAATCGGTTGGGTTCGTAACCGGGACGGGTGTAAGGGTTGAATTCGTCCTTGGAGAAGAAGAGTGACAGGCGCATGTCCTCACCGTCGGAAGGGAGGTTGCGTGCGAATGTCTGAAGCAGATCCTCGCTGGCTGCAACGCTTTTGAATATGTAGCTTGTGCCGTTGAGCACGCGTGTGTACACGTTCTCTATGTTTTTGTGCTCGTCGGGGAATTCCTCGCCCGAGTCATCGGCTGCTACAAGGCGTCCCCACTGTCCGATGGTGGCCTTGTAGTTCTTATAGTCGAGAAGAGCGTCATTAAGCTTGAGCGATGAGTTGGCATTGGTGAGTGCGTCATCGTATTTGCCCATATACAGGTACATGCGCGAGAGGAATGCGAAGCCCACGCTCTTGTTGGGGTCGAATGTTGTGGCGGTGGTCTCAGCCAGATAATTGTCTACGGCGTTTCTGAGGTCGCTTTCTATCTGTCCGTACACCTGTGCCACCGATGCGCGCGGATACTGCTCTCCGGTGATCGCCTCGCTGAGCACGAGGGGCACACCGTAGTCGGATGCCGCTGTGGCGGGGTCATAGTGGTTGGCATACAGGTTGACGAGGTTGAGATACTCGAACGCGCGCCCTACGAGAGCTTCGCCATAGAGCTTGCGGCGTTCGAAGTCGGTGCCGCCTGTCGAGCTCAGCACATTGTTGATCACCGCGTTGTAGGTGAATATGTTGGCATAGGCATTTTCCCATATGTTGTCGGAGTTGCCGGGAGTGAACACCTGTCCGTGCTCAAACGAGTAAAGATTCTTGAAATGCTCCGATTTGTTGTAATATTCGAAAAGGTCGAAATTGGAGAATGTCCCTTTTGCTACGAACTGCACGTCGTCAGTGATCATTGACGGGTACACGTCCAGTGCGCGGTAGAGCGACTGGTCGTTCATCAGAAGTTCATAGTCGGTGTATTTTTCCGGGATGGTGAAACCTTTGGGCTGTATGTCCAGCCAGTCGTCGCATGACGAGAGTCCCATGAGGAGGGAGAGGCTGCAGGCTGTGGCTGTGAATATTCTGTTGTATTTCATTGGTGCGTTGGTTTAGAAGTTAGCTGAGATGCCTATGGTGTAGGTTGGGGGTATGTGGTAGCCGCGTGAGGGGGAGAGTGATGTTCCGCTCCACACTTCCGGGTCAAGGTCGCGCTTGTTGGCGGCCCAATACCATAGATTCTGTATCTGGAGGTCTATGCGCAGTCCCTGCAGATATGCCTTGCTGATCCACTGGCGTGGGAAGGAATAGCCGATTATGAGGTTGCGCAGCTTGATGTAGTCGCCTTTTTCGATATGCTTGTCGGCCGCGCTCCACAGGTATTCCGAGTTGGTGTTGCTTGTGCCGTAGAGGAATGCGGGAGCCATGTCGGGGTTCTTTTCATCGCCGGGATTCTGCCAGAAGTTCATGCGGTCACGGTCCATCACGCCGGTGTAGTTGAGTGTGGGCATGCGGTTCCACACGTAGCTTGCGGCGACATCGCGGAGCTTGTGGCCTCCGTAGTAGACAAACATGAACTCGAGATTGAACCCTTTCCATGTGAGACGGTTGGTGAGGGCCGCCGAGTAGGGCGGGTTGGTGGTCCCTGACCATACGAGATCGTCGGCTTCAAGATCGCGGTAGGAGCTCACCACGGTTCCGTCCTTCTTGTAGGCGGTAGGGAAGCCGTTGCTGTCGAGTCCGGCATAACGGATGGAGTAGAGCGAGTTCATAGGTTTGCCCTCTCGGTTCTGCAGACTGTAGAAATAGTCTATTGCCGACGTTCCGGAGTTCTCGATGTGTGTGAGCTTGTTTTTGTTGTAGCTGAACACAAGGCTGCTCGTCCACTCCAGGTCGCGGTTGGTGTAGTTGATGCTGTTGAGTGTGAGTTCTACGCCTCGGTTGTACATCGATCCGTAGTTGAGCTCCAGTGACCCCCATCCAGTAGTGGGGTCGGTCTGGCGGTCACCCAGAAGGTCCTCGGTGTTCTTTGAATAGTACTCTATCGAGCCGTTCAGACGGTTGTTGAGGACACTGAAATCAACGCCGAGGTTTATCACCTTGGTCTTTTCCCAGCGCAGGGCCGGATTGGGCGGTGTGGTGATGTAGGAATAGAAATCGTTGGTGAACGAGTTGGGGCGAGAGCTTGTCTGGGCTATCATGAATGGCCCGCTGTTCTTTGCCACGTTACCGTTGATGCCGTAGGTTGCTCGGAGCGACAGGCGGTTGATCCACTTATAGTTCTTTAGCGCGTGATATTGCAGGCCGGCTGACCACAGGGGCTTGTTCTGCCATTTGGGGTCGGTGCCGAAGAGGTTGGACTTGTCCACGCGTATGCTTCCGGTGGCGGTGACAAGATTGTTGTAGGTGTAGGATGCGTTGGCATAGAACGATACGTAGCGGTTCTCTGACGATGAGAAGCTGTCGTAAGGGCCTCGGTAATAATAGTTCCCGTTTGTTGATTCTGTGCCGTTGACTGCCTGCCCGAGGTTAAGTTCGTTGATATACTTGAATGCGAGTGTGGTGTCGTCGTAGCCCCATTTGTTGACATTGGTGCCGTCGGATGTGACTTTGCGTCGCTCGGCTCCGGCTATGGCCTGGACATCATGTAGCTCTGCAAACTGGCGGTTGAAGTTAAGCTGGGCGCGCATGGTGTAGGAGTTTTTCCTGGTCCATGATTCTGCCAGCTTGCCTCCCATGGGTATGTGGTTTGTGACAGTGCCGTCCTTGTTTATGACTGTCGCGTTGTTGATTTCCGACTTTACTTCGCGCGATTCCAGCTTGGAGTACTGTTTGGAGTAGGAGTTGGTGTTCTCGGTCTGGTACATGAGGTCGAGATTGAGCCCCTTGATGATGTTGAAGCGAACGTTGAGATTGATGTTCTGATACTTGCTTTGGCTGTAGTAATGCTTCTTGTCATCCTCGTTGACGGGTATGAATGTCTCGTCGAGGAGTCCGAGGGAGTTCAGGCGGTCGATCTCTCTCTGGTTTTTGCCGCTGTACCATTGTGCAGGAGTGCCGTCCTCGTTGTAGAGCATCTTGTAGGAGGCTCCGCTGTAGAGGTAGCCGTAGCCGGTGAAGCCGTTGTCATAGTCGGCACTGGTGTTGCTCTGTATGACGCCGAGGTTGACGCGCATCCATTTGAAGAAGTCAAACTGGTTCTTGAGGTTGAATCCTATGCGTTCGTCCGACTGGGCTTTCTCATACGGATAGTTCTTCTGATAATTGGCCGAGAGGGCATACCTGTATATTCCGGCACCTCCGCTGAATGATATGTTGTGCTGCTGGAGTATGCGGTTGCTGCGCACGTAGCGGTCCTTGAACTGGTCATAGTTGTTGAGGCTGCGGTAGTGGTTCATCCGGTCGTTGTACTCGGTCTGGGTGATGCGCCCTGCGTCATAGTCATGGAGCACTTCGTAGACCTCGTTCATCGGGGTGTTGGCTGTCAGCGGGTTGTAGGCGGAGTGGGGATACTTGAAAAGGGTCTCCTGAAGGTCGACAAGTTCGGAGCTTGTGGTGAGGTTGAGGTAGTCGCGGTCAGGCAGAGGGGTGAACTTCACGCTGCCGTTGTAGCTTACGCGCGTGCGTCCCTGCTCGCCGGAGCGGGTGGTGATGACTATGACACCGTTGGCCGAGCGTGCGCCGTAGATCGAGGCGGCGGTGGCATCCTTGAGCACGGTGACATTGACTATCTCGGAGGGGTTGATGGCGGCGAGGTCACCTTCGTAAGGTATGCCGTCGACCACATAGAGAGGGGTACGGGTGCCGTTGATGGTGGAGATGCCGCGTATCTCGGGGGTGCCTCCGTCAACGGTCTTCATGCCTGCCACCATGCCTTCGAGGCGTGCCATGATGCCGTTCTGGAGTTTGCCCTGAAGCTTCTCGGGTGTCACTACGGAGAACGATCCTGTTGCGCGTTCCTTGGAGAGTGTCTGGTAACCGGTGACCACCACTTCGCTCATCATTGTGGCGTTTGGCGACAGTGTCACGTCGATAGGACGGGAGGTGTTGGCTGCTGTGAGGTTGAGAGTGTAAGGGGTCATGCCCACATACTGCACCGTGAGCACAGGGTTCTCGCTGTCGATCTTGACGGAGAAATTGCCATCTATGTCAGTGACTGAGCCTGTGGTCGCGTCTTTCCCTTTTATGTTGATTATAGCACCTGTGAGCGGTTCACCCTCGTTGTCCTTCACGTTGCCTGTGACAGTGCAGGTGAGGCGCACGGGAGCCTCGCGCCCTATGGTGACTATGTTTTTGTTTATGCTGTAGGGCTCGCCTACCTTGGATGCCACCTGCCTGATGGCTTCGCTGGCCTTTTGTTCTGTCACCTTGAGTGTGATCCTTGGCCATTTGCGGGCTGACTCGCTTTTGTAGACGATGTTCAGTCCCGACTGTTTTTCAATTTCTTTCAACACCTGTTCGGCCGGCTGGTCGACGCAGTTGAGCGTTATCCTGGTGTCGGCTGACGGCGCAGCCATGGCTGCGAGGCAATAGAGCGACACCGCAACGCACACGATTGTGGCAAATAACTTCCTCATAGAGCTGTGATTAGTAAATGATTGATGTATTTGAATTGATTTTTTGGTTTCTTTGTCATGCCTGTGTGGGATGATGCGCCGGTTGTGTGCGGCTGAATCGATATGGGGTCATTTCGACACCGTTATGATGCCGGAGGAGGCGGTTATCCTCAGCCCTGTTATGACTTCGATCGACTCGATGGTGGGCGCGAGGCTGTCGTAACGGTTGAAGCTGCCTGATATCTCCACATGCGAGTATTCCTCATCGCTGAATGTGACTTTCATGCCGTACCATTTGCCTATCACTGCCATGATCTTTCCGAGAGGCCAGCTTGAGAAGTCAATCCTTCCGGTGTTCCAGGCCTCATAGGGTGTGATGTCGACGTCGCTCACCGTGATGTCCCTGCCGTTTATCTCGGCTCCTTCTCCCGGTCTGAGCATGCATGTCTCGCCATGCGGTGTGGCTACGCCGACACTTCCCTTGACGAGCACCACCTCACAGCTGTCGGCTCCCGCCGGTGCCGATACGTTGAACTCGGTGCCGTAAACGGTGGTGGTGGCTGCCGCGGTGTGTACCGTGAAGCGGCAGGCCTCGCTCTTTGCGACTATGAAATATGCTTCACCTTCCAGATACACGTCACGTGATCCGTCGGAAAATTTTTCGGGGTATATCAGCCTTGTGTTGCTTGCGAGATGCACTATCGAGCCGTCGGGGAGTGTGAGCCAGAATTCTTTGTCATAATAAGTCGTGACCTTTGTGGCATTGAGCATGTCGGCTACCACATCATTGTCCTTGACCCGGGTGTCAGGTGTTGTGGAGGTCTTTTGCCGTCCGGTATTTCCGGAGAGGCTTTTTGCCATGTTGTTCCCTTTCTCTATCACAGCTCCGGAGAGTCCGCTCTGCTCGCATCTGGCCATGGCCTGAGATATCTCCTCGCTTATGTCGGGAGGTGTGATCCGCATCGGATCGTTATAGAGGTAAGCTGCCAGAGATATCAGCAATGCGATAATGGCGGCAGCCGATGTCCATGCCAGCCAGTGTCTATTGCGTTTTTTGTAATCGGGGGGGGTAATTTGCTGTATATTAGATACTTGTGCTACATGCCGCCATGCCCGCGACGTATTGAAGCGGTCCATCTCCTTGATCTGGGAATCAATGTATTCAGGATCTCTGAGCTGGCTGAGCAGTTCTTCCTCCCCATCCTCTGTGCAGACTGCAGGATTATTGTCCTGATTGCTGTCATTTTTGTTTGTAAGGCGTCTGAAAAGATGATCTGAGTATTTGACTGGATCTTTCATGGTTGTATCGTTCTATTATCTTATACCGGATTTTTAACCAAAAGTATTATTCATAAAATAAAAAATGATAAAAAATTTTCATCTCGCCCTGCTCCTCAGTCGTGTACATCAAGTACACTCCTTCGTCACATTTCGAAAACCGGCTCAAGCTATGCGACCCTATCGGCAACATTTATTATTAAACAAACTCTAAGCAACCCCTAAACCAAACTCTAAGTGATCCGACGTTTTTGCTAATTATTCAGCTGAAAATTTGTGGGGAAACAATATATTCAATACTTTTGGCATACAGTTTACACTTATGGAAGAATATTTCCGGAAATATTACCAGTCCTTATGCTACTTTGCGGTTAATTTGGTGCATGACAGAGATCTGTGTGAGGATATTGTGCAGGAGGTTTTTGTAAGGGTCATAACGTCAGGCATGGTGTTTGAGTCCGAGCTGCATTTCCGGCAGTATGTCTATGCAGCTGTGCGCAACCATTGCATAGACCATATCAACGAGTCGCAAAGAGTGTGCAAAGTGACGCTCGGCGATGCGGATACAGCGGATGTGCCGTCGCCCGACTATTGTGACCGTTCCATAGTGAGAGCCGAAATCATACGCATGGTGCGCGAGGCCATCGATTCGTTGCCGCCGCGCTACCGGCAGGTGTTTCGCATGGCATATATCGATAAGATGGACAGCGGGGAGATCGCCGAGGCTCTCGGCATAAGCATAAATACTGTGAAGGTGATACGACAACGGGCCAAAAACCGCATGAGAGAGATGCTGAGCGATTTCTATCCACTGTTTTTTATACTTGTGGACCAGCTATACCGGTAGAATGTGTTGATCGGTTTGGTAGAGGGATAAAAAAACGCTCCTTTCTGCATTGAGAAGGAACGCAAGGTGTTTTGTCAGTCAGCCCCCGGAGATCCGGGAGGAGCCTGAGGATCATTTCTCGTTGGCGCGGTTGGCTTCTTCGAGATAGACCTCTGCACGGGCCATGCAATAGCTGGCGGTGCGATACAGTTTAGCTGCTTTCTTAAGAATGTCAGTCATAATAAAATAATTAAAAAAACGAACCTTATTTTACCTTATTGATAACTTTCTTGTCTCTTGTCTTAAAAACGCTGCAAAGTTACAAAATGTTTTTGAATTATGTTGTATAACATAAAATTTTTGAGCGATATTCCTGTTTTTCATGTTTTCTGAACTAAAAAGACTGGATGTAGGACAGCTCAAAAATCCACATCCGATTGCGTAATATATTAATATTGCGTATCTTTGCGACAAATCTATGATAAAAGATTGCAGTCCATCCGGGAATATAATCAATTGAAAAATGACAACCAGGTCATCGGTTAAGGAGCCGGACATACATTATAGCAAGACCAAAAGAATACCGTACTTGTATTTTTGGGCAGGTACGGCATTGTTTTATTCGCTCGTATTTACTACTGTCGACTTTATCGGTAATCCTTATTCGGGGGTTGCCGGATTTCTTAACCTGCTCATGCAATGGTGTGTAGTGGCGGTCTCTGCGTCAGGTGTGATAGGACTTATAGGCATAAACAGATATGTGTTTTCGGTGGCTTTCCCGGTGCTTATGGCCATGTCGGCGGCTTTGGGGTATTTTAAGCTGACTATGGGGGTGGCGCTGACACCGATGTGCATAGAGCTTGCATTGGTCAACAATCTAAATGTATGGGGCACGGTGATGAGTGTGTGTCTTGCAATGTGCCTGGCCGTTTCTGTTGTCGCGTCTGTCATAGTGGTTGTATTCCGTTGGAGATATGTGGCTGAAAGGCATCATGCCGTATATGCTGTAGTCTCTGTTTTGATAATTGCTGGGGCGATACATATCGCACGCATAAAGGCTCCTGTGATGGGCAGGATGCCTTATGTGTTCTACTATTCTGTCAAGGAATATTGGTGCAACAGGACTGTGGTTCAGCATGAAAGAAGTACGTTTGACAATACTGAGGTTAGTGTGCCGGAGGTGTCCCCGGATGTGGTGGTTGTAATAGGGGAATCCCTGAGGTCGGACCATGTGCCGATGAACGGTTATAGCCGCAACACTATGCCGCGGTTGAGTGCTGACAGCAATCTCATATCATTTGCACATGTCTTTTCAGAGCCGTGGTGTACTCATACGAGCGTGCCCCGTATAATGACCCGTGCTGATTCTGTCAATCCTGATATAGCGTATAAAGAACAGTCGTTCATCACTCTGTTTAAGAGGGCCGGGTATCACACGGTGTGGCTTTCTAATCAGGATGCTAATTCTACGTATGTCTACTTTATGCATGAGGCAGATTCTCTTGTGATGGGAAATCCTGCCAAATCAATGTACAATTTTGATAAATGGCTGGATGCCGAGCTTGTTCCCGACATACATTCATTATTGAACAGCCACGCGGATAGGAATAAGCTTATGGTGATCCACAGCATAGGGTCGCATTGGTGGTACAGGTCTCATTATCCTGACTCTTTGGCTCTCTTTAAGCCGGAGACCGACAGCAGGGTGATATCGGAGCTCTCTCGTGAGCAGATAATCAATTCCTACGACAATACTATCCTGGCTACAGACGATTTTTTATGGAAGGTGATTGATTGCCTAAGAGACAGGAACGCCGTACTCATATATATATCCGACCATGGCGAGGCGTTGGGAGAGGACGGGAATTATATGCATGCAAATGATTTCCCGGAATTGCATAACCCGGCTTGCCTTGTGTGGTGCTCGGAGAGATACGCCCGGTTGTATCCTCATCGGGTATATGCATTGGAGAAGAACAGTGCCATGTACTGGTCGACGGATGCCATATTTCATTCTGTGGCGGAAGCTGCCGGTATAGAAAGTGATGTGGTGGTAAATAACCAAAGTTTTTTCAGCTATGGAGAGGATAGGATGGATTGATTATGCTAAGTCGACAGGGATATTTCTCGTGGTGCTTCTGCATACTCATTGCACATATGCGACTACGAGCATTCTGAGTGCGTTCAGGCTGCCGTTGTTCTTTTTCATATCCGGGTTCCTGTTTTCGTATAGAAACAATCCCGGTTACAAGGGGTTTGCCTATAAGCGATTCAGGCAATTGGTTTTCCCGTATTTGTGGATCAATCTGTTATCGTATGTGGCATGGCTTCTGGTACTGAGGCATTTCGGCAATGATGCCGGCGATTCTGTTGCATGGCATGAGCCGTTGTGGGCTATTGTCGCAGGAATACCTCCGGGACTTGTGCATGATATACCCTTGTGGTCTTTGCTGTGTTTCTTTGTGGTGGAGATGATATATTATCCTTTAAGGAAAAAGACGGGACCGGGATTGTTGATTGCCGTTGCAGCCTGGATGGTGAGTTATTTAAATTGCGAATATAATTCGGAGCATGTGTCGACACTGCCGTTTTGCCTTGGCCCTGCATTCGCCGCATTGGGGTTCTATGCATTCGGTAATTATGTGAGAGACAATTCCTGTCGGTTCGGCTTTATGCTCCGACCGCACCTTTTGACTCTTTCGGTGTCATTAGTGGCCCTGCTGGCTCTTTGGTGGCATAATTCCACGATCCAGTTCTTCATCTGCGATTATGGTAACTATCCGTTGTTTGTTCTTGAGGGTATTTTCGGTATTGCAGTGATGATACAAGTGTGTATGTATCTGTGTGAGTGGCTCGGAGATAATGGATTTGTCAGATTTGTTTCAAACGGGACTCTGATAATCTGTGGATTTCATCTGATGATGTTTTCTCTCATAAAGGGGGTTATGTGGTTTGGATTTCATGTCGATCCACAGATGCTTACATGCAATTTTGAGAGAGGATTACTGTTTTCGGTTGTAGCGTTTTCATTATGCCTGCCGTTAATATATGTAATAAATCGACATTTAAGATTTTTGGTCGGGAAATGATTATAGATTATGATATTGTATGAAATAAAATTTCGCTATTTTTGTGATAGAAATTTTTAGTGCTTCAATAATTGATCACAAGATGCGTTATATTACAATATGCAGGAAATAGTATTTGCGACAAACAATCAGCATAAGCTTGATGAGATACGCCGTATTGTCGGCGACAGGTTCCGAGTGCTCTCATTGTCGGATATAGGTTGCCATGAGGATATTCCCGAGACGGCGGAGACTCTTGAGGGAAACGCCTGGCAGAAGGCTCGTTATGTAAAGGAGCATTACGGATATGACTGTTTTGCCGATGATACGGGACTGATGGTCGATGCGCTTGGTGGCGCGCCGGGAGTGTATTCGGCGCGTTATGCAGGTCCCGGTCATGACAGCAAGGCCAATATGAGTCTTCTGCTGAAAAACATGGAGGGGACGGATGTGCGCACGGCTCGTTTTGTGACTGTCATAGCTTTGATCCTTGACGGCAAGGAGATGTCGTTCTGCGGCAAGGTCGAGGGTGAGATACTTCATTGTCCGGAAGGCGAGGGCGGATTCGGATATGATCCGGTGTTCCGACCTGAAGGAGAGGAGCATTCGTTCGCCATGATGAGTTCTGATGCCAAGAATGCCATAAGTCACCGCGGACGCGCCACTGCGATGCTTCTTGACTATCTGAATTCCATTTAGAAGGTGATATGATGGCACGACGGTTGTACATATGTCTGCTTATGATACTGTCATGTGTCTGCGTGCAAGCCGGCATAGCTGTAGGCTCATGGAAGCAGTATCCTGTGTTCGGTGAGGTCACTGATCTCATCGATACGGACCGTTATGTATGGTACGCGACCGGCGGATGCCTTTACAGTTATGACAAGGATGCCGACGAGACCCGCTTCTACAGCGGTTGCAAGGACCTGACAGGTGCGACGGTAAAGTTTATACGTCATGACAGAGACAGCAATGTCCTCGCCGTTGCGTTTGCCGACGGCAACATAGACATGATTTTTCCTGACGGAAGCCTCGTGAACTTGCCGGAGATCAGGGATGCCGGTTCCGGTATAAACAGGGCTGTAAACGATATACGGTTTGACAGGAACGAGATGTTCGTCACCACCGGAAGCGGACTTGTGATATATGATATTGAACGCCGTGAGGTAAAGGAATCCAGGATATACAACATGCCTCTGCGCACAGTGATTCCTACGCCACAGTACCTGTTTCTTGCCTGCGCAGAGAATGAGAACGGGAGCTATGCACTTTATAGGGTGCGAAGGGATGCGTCGATCAACAGTTTTGATAATCTCGCATTTGTGTGTCGCTACCGTGATCTGATAGATGATTTCTGCGCTTTGGATGATTCCGGCACCGGATATGCCGTGAGCAGGAACGGGAGGCTCGATTATATCGAAATAGACAGCGGAGGAGGCTGTGTGTTCCATGACATAAGGCTCAATGGCTCATATTGCCATGCGTCAGGCATGAGTGCCGATGACAGCGGTGTGGTGAGATTCATCTCTTCCGACGGGGTTGTCGGACATTACAGCGGTTCAGGCTCGCTTGTAGCCGACATGGCTATGCCTGAAGAGTTCCGAGACAACCTCATGGCTTCATGCCGTGGGCTTGCATCTGTGTGGCTTGCCGGTCCGGACGGGATCGGTAACTACCGTATTGGCAAGGACCTTACAGTGCTGCGGGAAAAGAGTGTGCCCTCGGATGCCATAACGTTCACCGAGGTGAGCAACATATTTCCCAGTGCCGGCAACAATGGATTCTATGTCGCGAATCTTGGTATGAGCCGGTGGCATCCTGCAGGCGATGGAGATCGGTTTAATGTCCGGTTGAGATTGAATAATGTTTCAAAGGATGGCATTAAGAATATTGACCCTGTAGGAGTATCGGCCAATACTGGCCCGGGAATGTCGTCTCAGTCCCGTTATGGGAAATATATATTTTCTCCGACAGGTATCGTAGAAGATCCTGATATTCCAGGAAGATTGTATATAGGTAGCGGATGTGAGGGGGTATACGTCATAGAGGATGGCCGTGAAATTATAAAATTTGATAACACAAACTCCACCATTAACAAACATGCAGATTATTATTGTGGCACGGTTTTTGTAACGATCGACATGGATGGAAATCTATGGGTGTGTTCTCGTGCAGGAGGAGTTAAACATCCGATAGCTATTCTGCCGGCTGACAAACGAAAGTATAAAGATCTCAAGCTTTTGACCAAAGAAGATTGGATAATAGCTGATTACGATCTTTATTTGAGGGTAAGAGATATAAAGATCCTTCATTGCAGATTTTCCGATATGATGTTTGGAGTTGACGCTACAGATCGTCGAGGCTTTCTCGCTGTGAACCATCGTGGCACATTGGCTGATCCGGCCGACGACACGTATGTAGGCTGGTCATACATGACTGACCAGGACGGCAATACCTTCACTCCGCAAAGTTGGACATGCCTTGTCGAGGATCATCGGGGGCATGTGTGGTTCGGTACCACTTCAGGTGTCATATCTGTCACTGATCCTTCGAGGGCTTGTGACAGCGGTTTCCGCATCAACCGCATCAAGGTGCCGCGCAATGACGGCTCCGGTCTTGCCGACTATCTTCTCGGCGATGACCATATAGTAGCGATTGCTGTCGACAGCTCCAACCGCAAATGGATAGGCACCAACGGGTCAGGCCTGTATCTTGTCAGCGAGGACGGTGATGAGATAATATCTCATTTCACCACCGGAAACTCACCCCTGCCCACCAACATCATAACCGCGCTCTACTGCGATCCCAACTCCAATTCACTTTTTGTCGGGACATTGTCAGGGCTTTACGAGTATTCATCCGCTTCCTCGCCTCCCGCGCCCGACTATTCCGATGTGTATGCCTATCCCAATCCGGTCACACCGGAATATTCCGGGCCTATAACTGTCACAGGGCTTATGGACAATTCTCTGGTCAAGATCATGGATTCCGGTATGCGCCTTGTGTATCAGACCACCTCGGAGGGCGGTATGGCTGTGTGGAACGGGTGTAACGCCGCCGGTCAGCGGGTGCACAGCGGAGTCTACTATGTGCTCGCCTCCTCGTCCGGACAAAGTTCCGGATCCTCCTCCGGAGATGTCGTGGCGAAAATCCTTGTAGTCAATTGACAGAATCTATCAACTTTAACTCAGATACAATGGTTATAATCCTATAACCTCGCAATCCTTAAAACCCTTAAGCCGTCGCTCGTGTGAGGCTTATAACGATATGGAAAAATTCAGATATACCGACGATGTTGACCGCGCCTACGGGGCTGCGGGAATGGCTATCAGTCTCGTCATATACGACGGTGACAGCCTCCTGTATTCAATCAACCTTGATGCCGAAGATCCGCACGACATTCTGGAGATGTCACCTGATTTCTTCTTTGCCGGAAATCCCGGAGTGTCCGCCAAGACGGCATGGACACAGATTGTGAGCAATTTCAACATAGGGGTGTCGATGCTCATTGCCAACCTTATGTGCCGTCATCTCGTCCATGGCGGGCATGCTGTGCCCGATGAGGTGGCGCGCGACCTTAAAGAGGCTGCTCATGACGACGGTGCCGGGGCGTGTGCCCTTGAGCCTGACGAGGTCGACCGCATATTCGACAAGAGCTACACCTACCTCTGGCGGCTCTTCTCGCATCAGGGTGTGCAGGCCGTGGCTCATGACTTTGCATCCGCTCTTTCATCGCGGCGCACACTCTCTCGCCTTGATGCCCTCGAACTTCTGCAGCCGCTCCGCATGCTGTAGCCTCCGTCCCTGCTGCTGACAGGCTTCAGTGTGTTCCCGCGCCTCAGGGTTTCTCGTTGAATATCACATTTATCACAGTCTGACCGGCGGCTTTCAGTGAGCCGCGGTCTATGTTGCTCATGTCGTCATTCACGGTATGCCATGTCGGTGCGAACGATTTGGTCACATCGTTCTTGGATTCGATGATATTTATGGCGGGGATGCCGGCCTTGTTGACGAACAGATGGTCATCGACAACCGCCCCTCCGTCGATATTCGGGAACCTATGGCCGTAGCCCGAACCGGCAGCGATGCCCCACACCTTGTCGACGATATGGGGAGCTTCCTGAACAGATATGTATTCGCGGTGAAATTTCGCGTCTATGCCTCCCACCATGTCGAGCAGTATGGCATAGCTCGGCAGAGAGTCCTGGGCATAAGGCAGGTGATCGGCCCAGTATTGTGTGCCGAGACACCATGACTCGTCATGGTTGGAGAATCCCGATGCCTGTCCGTAGTCCTCGGCGTCGACAAAGAGAAGGTCAACGCCTACAGGGGGCATATTCGTGGAAAGTTGCCTTGCTATCTCCAGGAGCACGCCTACGCCGCTTCCACCGTCATTGGCTCCGGGGATCGGAATGGAATGGTTGTCCCTGTTTTCGTCCTGATCGGCCCAGGGGCGCGTGTCATAGTGGGCAAGCAGCAGAATGCGTTTCTTTGCCCCGGGATTGTAGGAGCCCATTATATTGTTTACGGGGAGCACATCTCCGGTATATGCTGTCATCCTGCCTTTCTGCTCCCTCACGCTGTCTGCTCCGTGGCGTCTCAGTTCCGAGAGTATGTAGCGGGCACATTGCTCGTTGGCTTTGGTGCCGGAGACGCGGGGGCCCATGGCCACCTGACGCTCCACATAGGCATACGCGCTGTCGCTGTCGAATATTATGTCGGTTTCGATGCTGCTGGTATCTGTCCCTTTGCCGCTATGGTCGCCTGACGCGGAGGTGCGGCAGCTTGTAGCCGCTATGATGGCGGCTATCGCAAAGAGTGTAGCTTTCACACGGTTGTTCATACGCTTGCTGGTTTTAAACGTGACTGGCGGAATTCAGATGATTGGATTATGTAGGTTGAGTAGTCGTTTAGCAGTACTGTGTTCCACTTATGTGTCATGTAGTCTACAAAGTTACAACTAAGTTACAAATCCCCGACATATTTGTTACATAAAAATCTGCATCGTTAACATAATATAACATAGTAGCATCCCCATATTGTGTTAAAGCTTGTTAAGTCAGTTGCATTTAATTAAACACCTTTACGGATAAGTTTGTTCCGGTTTTGATGCAATGTGTGTACTTGGTTTTGCATTATGACAGGAAATCTCGCTCAATAAAGAAAAATTTCTTTAATTATGCCTCCTGTTAACAAAAAAGTCACTACCTTTGCACACGGTTAAAAAGGTAATTATTCAATTCTATATATCAAACAACACTCTAACTGTTTACAATGAGTACAATTGATTTATCCCAGTACGGGATCACAGGCGCAAAGGTGATCCACAATCCCAGCTACGATCAGCTCTTCATTGATGAGGTTAAGCCCGGACTCGAGGGCTACGAGAAAGGTCAGGAGACCGAGCTCGGTGCAGTCAATGTGATGACCGGTATATACACCGGACGTTCCCCCAAGGACAAGTTCTTTGTGAAGGACAGCACAAGCGAGAACTCTATATGGTGGACTTCCGACGAATACAAGAACGACAACAAGCCCATCACTCCGGAGACATGGAAGGCCCTCAAGGCCATCGCCGACAAGGAGCTTTCCGACAAGACTCTCTACGTTGTCGATGCATTCTGCGGCACCAACCCCGACACTCGTCTTGCCGTCCGTTTCGTGATGGAAGTCGCATGGCAGGCTCACTTCGTTACCAATATGTTCATCCGTCCCACAGAGGATGAGCTCAAGGACTTCAAGCCCGACTTCGTTGTTCTCAACGCCTCCAAGGCCAAGGTTGAGAACTGGAAGGAGCTCGGCATCAACTCTGAGACATGTGTGGCTTTCAACCTCACTGACCGCATGCAGCTCATCATCAACACATGGTATGGCGGTGAGATGAAGAAGGGCATGTTCTCTATCATGAACTACTACAACCCCCTCCGCGGCATCGCTTCCATGCACTGCTCGGCCAACACCGATAAGAAGGGCGAGAACACAGCCATCTTCTTCGGCCTCTCGGGCACAGGAAAGACCACCCTTTCCACCGACCCCAAGCGTCTGCTCATCGGTGACGACGAGCACGGCTGGGACGACAACGGTGTGTTCAACTACGAGGGCGGATGCTATGCCAAGGTCATCAACCTCGACAAGGAAAGCGAGCCTGATATCTACAATGCCATCCGTCGTGACGCTCTCCTTGAGAACGTGACTGTCGACAAGGACGGCAAGATCGATTTCACCGACAAGAGCGTTACGGAGAACACCCGCGTAAGCTACCCCATCGACCACATCAAGAACATCGTGCGTCCTTCACGCGGTCCTGCCGCCAAGAACGTCATCTTCCTTTCGGCCGACGCTTTCGGAGTTCTTCCTCCCGTATCCATCCTTTCACCTGAGCAGACCAAGTACTACTTCCTCTCAGGCTTCACCAGCAAGCTCGCCGGCACAGAGCGTGGCATCACCGAGCCGACTCCCACATTCTCCGCATGCTTCGGTGCGGCATTCCTCTCGCTTCACCCTGTGAAGTATGCCGAGGAGCTCGTAAAACGCATGGAGAAGAGCGGTGCCAAGGCTTATCTCGTAAACACCGGCTGGAACGGAACAGGCAAGCGTATCTCCATCCGTGATACACGTGGCATCATCGACGCCATCCTTGACGGATCCATCCTCAAGGCTCCCACAAAGAAGCTCCCCATCTTCGACTTCGAGGTTCCCACCGAGCTTCCCGGCGTTGATCCCAACATCCTCGACCCGCGCGACACCTATGCCGACGCTTCAGAGTGGACAGCCAAGGCTGACAAGCTCGCCGAGATGTTCATCAACAACTTCAAGAAATTCGAGGGCAATGAAGCCGGCCGCGCACTCGTGGCTGCCGGACCCCACATCGAGAAGTAATTTCTGTAGGCCATAGGCTTTGCACATATGCGCCGTCCCTGTACGCAAGTCACCGGGACGGCGCAGTTTTTTTGTCGCAGTCTAGGATCCCTGTCGGTCATTCAGATGTTGTGATTGAACAGCCTCCTATATTATAGTTCTCCTTGTGCGGCACATTTGTCTCGTAATATAATAATCGTTACCTTTGTAATCCAAATCCAAATTAATCATCAATGTCAATGACTGTAGCTCTTGTCGTCACCACCTATAATGCCCCTCTCGACCTCAAATGCACTTTGCGATCTGTTGCGAGGCAGACCGTGATGCCCGATGAGATCATTATCGCCGACGACGGTTCGCGTGAACCTACTCGCGAGATGGTCGAAAGTTTCCGTCCGCTGTTTGGCGACAGGCTGAGGCATGTGTGGCAGCCTGATGATGGATTCCAGCTTTCCCGGATACGAAACAGGGCGATAGCCGCCGCAAAGTCCGATTATATAATAATGATTGACGGCGACATGATACTTGACCACCGTTTCATAGCCGAGCACATACGCAATGCCCGTCCCGGCTGCTATGTGGCGGGTTTGCGTTCAATGCTCGACCCCAAGGTCTCGGAGAGGCTGCGCAGTAACGAATTCCGTGGACCGCTCGCATGGTACAGCGCGTCCATGAGTCTGCGTCTGCACTCCATCCACGCCACATGGCTCACACGGTTCCTTGTAAGGCATCATGGCAAGTCAGTGCGCCAGCTCATAGGTGCCAATATGGCATTTTGGCGTGAAGACGCCATCTGTGCCAATGGTTTTGACGAATCATTCACCAATTGGGGAGAGGAGGAGCGTGAGTTTGCCATACGTCTGAACAACCTCGGCATACGTCGCCGTACAATGGTGTTTTCCGGAATACAGTTCCACCTTTATCATCCCACCAGAAAGGATGAGGACGCTCTCGCACAGAATGGAGAGCGGCTCCGTGCCACTATCGCCGCCGGCATCACGCGTTGCGAAAAAGGCATTGATCAATACCTGTAGCTTTCACCGCTCCCTCATTGTGTGTATGCCTCAGTGACGGTAGGCGGCAGTGTTTGGATGTATGTTTTGTTGCCATCCATTTTTCGGCTATAAATTCAGGTATGTATGTAAAAAATCGGCGTTGCTGGGGGCCTGGGAACAACGAAACGGGCTAAAAGTTCGCCTTTAATGTTAAAATAGTGTTAAAAGGCT